>NZ_LZJE01000356.1:0-29882 GCF_001666865.1 Mycobacterium sp. E136 | reverse complement strand
GGGCAGCCCCACCAGCACTGCGCGCGGCGCCATCAGCCCGAAGCCTGGACCCGTTGCGTGGCGGGCTCGCGCGCGGCCACCGCCCGCAGATAGTTGTCGATGTTGGCGCGCGTCTCGGTCAACGAGTCGCCGCCGAACTTCTGCAGCGCCGCGCGCGCCAGCACCAGCGCCACCATGGTCTCCACCACCACGCCCGCGGCGGGTACCGCACACACGTCCGAGCGCTGATGGATCGCGACGGCCTCTTCGCCGGTGACCATGTCGACCGTGGCCAGCGCCCGCGGCACGGTGGAGATCGGTTTCATCGCGGCGCGCACCCGCAGCGGCTGGCCGTTGGTCATGCCGCCTTCGAGGCCGCCCGCACGGTTGGTCGAGCGCATGACGCCGTCCGGGCCGGGATACATCTCGTCGTGCGCGGCGCTGCCGCGGCGGCGTGCGGTCGTGAAGCCGTCGCCGATCTCGACGCCCTTGATGGCCTGGATGCCCATCACCGCCGCGGCGAGTTGGCTGTCGAGCCGGTTGTCGCCGCTGGTGAAGGAGCCCAGCCCGATCGGGAGGCCGTTGGCCACCACCTCGACGACGCCGCCGAGCGTGTCGCCGTCCTTCTTGGCCGCCTCGATCTCGTCGATCATCGACTTCTCGGCGTCCTTGTCGAACGCACGCACCGGGCTGGCGTCGATTGCGGCGAGGTCGCCGGCCTGCGGCGGCGGGCCGTCGTACGGATCGGACGCCCCGATGGAGATGACGTGGGACAACACCTCGACGCCCAGGGCCTCCTTGAGGAAAGCGCGGGCGATGGTGCCGGCGGCGACGCGGGCCGCGGTCTCGCGGGCGCTGGCGCGCTCGAGCACGGGGCGCGCGTCGTCGAAGCCGTACTTGAGCATGCCCGCGTAGTCGGCGTGGCCGGGGCGGGGGCGGGTCAGCGGCGCGTTACGCGCGCTCTCGGCCAGCTCGGCGGGATCGACCGGATCCGGGGCCATCACCGTCTCCCACTTGGGCCACTCGGTGTTGCCGATCTCGACCGCGATCGGGCCACCGAGCGTGACGCCGTGCCGAACGCCCGCCAGCATCGTGACCTGGTCTTGCTCGAACTTCATCCGGGCGCCGCGGCCGTACCCGAGACGTCGACGCGCCAGCTGCCCGGCGATGTCGTCCGAGGTGACGTGCACGCCCGCGACCATGCCTTCGACCACGGCCACCAGGGCGCGGCCGTGGGATTCACCAGCAGTGGTCCATCGCAACACGCGTCCCATCTTCCCACGTCGGCCGTCTGGCCCCGAATCAGCCGACGACCAGGCCCGCCAGAACCCGGCCGAGCTCGGCCGCGGCGTGGCGGTGCGCCGACCTCTGGTCCCCCGCACGCGCGACGATCATCGCGGCCTCGCAGAGGGCGCCGAACAGGAAATGCGCCAGCGGCCCGGGTGGGCGCTTGGCGATTCGGCCCGCTTCGACGGCGCGGGTGATGGCGAGCTCCATCATGTCGAGCAGCGGGGTCTCCAGGCGGCGCATCTCCTCCCAGCCGAGCGCGGTGAACCCGTCGAGCAGCACGATCCGCTGCACCCCGGGGTCGAGGCACTCGTCGAGGAAGGCCCGGCACCCGGCGCCGAACGCGTCCCACGGATCCTTCTTGCGCGCGTACGCACGCTGGTACGCCTCGGCCAGCGGCACCGCCATCCGCTCGACCTCGCGGGTGAACACGGCCTCGAACAGGCGGCGCTTTCCCTCGAAATGGTGATAGACCGCGCCCTTGGTCACCTGGGCCCGGGCCGCTACCGCGTCCAGCGAGGTCGCCTCGTACCCGTCATCGGCGAACAACGCGCGCGCGGCCTCGACGAGTGCGGCGGTCGTCGCCTCCGTCCGCTCCGCCTGGGTCCGCCTCGCGGCTCTCGCGCTCTGGTTCACAGCACTCGGTAGACGCGGTAGTCGACGTGGTTGGGCGAGAGAATGTTGTAGCCCACCGCGACGACGCCGCCGAGCCACGCGTACCGCTCGTCGGACGTGGCGAACCTCGGCGTGGTACGCACGTAGGTCTCGTCGAAGTCGAGCACCTCTCCTCGCGCCAACCGGTCGAGGCCGTCGGCGGGGACCTTGATGACGCCCGCGCTCTCGACGTGGATGAGCACGCCGTCGTGCGTACGCAGCGTGACGCGGACGTCGACCCGGCCGTACCCGTCGTCACCGACCAACAGCCAGTCGCCGCCGCCCGGCAGCAGCTCACCGCGAAGCCGCGGTCCGTCGACCGTGCCCCCGGTCGCTATGAACGTCATCCGCGTGCCCGTGGTGGTCGGGATCGGTTGCGCCGGAAGCAGATCGACGTGCATGTCGAACAGGTGCTCCACGGGCAGGGCCGCCACGAGCGGCAATTGGTCGATCGCCGCGGTCACGAGCGGCCCCCGATCGCGGCCATCATCTGTGCGGAGTCGATGAACGAGTCCTTGCGGGCGACCAGGCCCTCGGGTGACACCACGACCACGTCGAGGCAGTCGAATCGGACGTCGCCATCGATCAACACCCAGTCGAGCACCCAATGGGCGTCGCCGTAGAGCACCCGGTTGATCTCGAACGCGAAGTCCGGGAACTGTTGGAAGACACCCGCGAACGCGTCTCGCGCGGCATCGCGACCGACGGCGGGCTCGGCGTCCAGGTGGGTCCAGAACCGCGTGTCGGTGGTGTGCAGGTCGGCGATCGCGTCGGGGTCGCGGGCGGCCCACGCAGCGAAGTACCGCTCGGAAAGGGCCTTCAGGTCATGAGAGTTATTTTGCATACTCGCAGTATGTACTAACATACTCTGGGTATGCAATAGCCAGTCGCCGAGTGGGCGCTCATGCCGCGGCGGTGTCCGACGTTGTCATGAATCAAACATGGCCGTCACACCGCGGAAACACTTCGGCCTCAGAGTCTCTCCATGGATTCAAGATCGGCATTGACGCTGAGCATCGGTATGCTCGGCGGACTCGCGGTGGCGCTCACCGCGGAAGTGATCACGGTCCCGATCTGGGTGGTCTTCCTGACGTGGGCCTCGTTCTTCTTCGTCGGTGGCGGAGTCGGCGGCTGGGTGCGGTCGCTGACGAGCAATCTGGCCGGCGTCGTGATCGCGTCGGCCAGCCTGTATGCCGGACATCTGTTGGGCGGCAGCCTGTTGGCGATCGCGGTCGCCGTCGGCATCGGCAGCGCGGTGATGGTGCAGGCGTCCTGGGTTCCGCTGCTGTCGACGACACCGGCGGTGGTGGTCGGGTTCGCGAGCACCGTCTCCACGGTGGCCGGTACGGGCAATGCGATCACCGTGACGTCGATATCGCATCCGGGCCTCGTCGCGGCGATGGCGTGCGTGCTGGGGGCGTCGTTCGGACTGTTGTCCGAATTCGTCGCGAAGGTGTTGACCCGCGAGACCGACCCGGCCAAGGCGAGTCCGGAGAGTTCCCCGACCACGAAAGGCAGCCCCGCGTAATGAAACTGCAGCACTATCTCGGTGGCCTCGAGGGGCTGCCGGAACCGCTCGATTTCGAGAAGCGCGTGTTCGTCGAAGAGTGGGAGAAACGCATCTTCGGAATCCACGTCGCGATGATGGGGCTGTCGAACCACCTCGGTTCGGCACTTCCGCAGTACCCCATCGACCAAGTGCCCACCGCGTTCAAGGACGAGTGGACGTGGGCCGATCTGCGTACCGGCGCCGAGGCGATGAACCCGTTCGACTACTTCAAGTTCCGCTATTACGAGAAGTGGCTCGGCGGCATCACACAGTTCTTCATCGACAAGGGTTATGTGACCGAGAACGAATTGGCCGCGCGCAAGGAGGAATTGGCGACCGAGAGCGCCACCGCGGTCGATCCGGTGCCGGAGATCGACGACCAGGTCGTCGATTATCTGCGCAGGGGTGACAGCCCCCGCCGCGACGTCGCACATCCGAAGTTCGCCGTCGGCGACTCCGTGCGGATCACCAACGTGCCCGCTGCCGCGCATACCCGCCTGCCGGGTTACCTCCGCGGCCGCGTGGGCACCGTGGAACGCATCTTCGAGGGCGACTACGCCTATTTCACGCACACCGGCGACGGCATCGGGGATCCGATGCCGATCTACATCGTCGCGTTCGATCCGCAGGAGCTGTTCGGCGAGCGCGCCGAGGGCGGCCCGCTGACGATCTACGCCGAGTTGTTCGAGGCCTACCTGGAAGGAGCCCGATGAGCGAACAGTTCCACTACCCCGACGACCGCGAGGCGTCCAGCGCCGCGAAAGTCGCTGCGCTGGAGTCGCTGTTGATCGAGAAGGGTGTGATCACCAATCAGACGGTCGACAAGGTGCTGTCGTACTTCGAATCGGAGATGACACCGCTCAACGGCCGCAAGATCGTCGTGAAAGCCTGGACCGACCCGGATTTCGCGGCCCGCGTCGTGGTCGACACGCCCGCTGCGATCGCGGAGCTGGACCTGCCCGAGGGCATGGCCGGTGCCGAGGGTGAGCACCTGCAGGCGGTCGCCAACTCCCCCGGCGTGCACAATCTCGTCATCTGCACGCTGTGCTCGTGTTTCCCCTGGCCGGTGCTCGGTCTGCCGCCGTACTGGTACAAGGATCCGGTGTTCCGCGCCCGCGCGGCGCGCGAGCCGCGCAAGGTTCTCGCCGAGATCGGTGTCCAGCTGCCCGAGGACACCGAGATCAAGGTCTGGGACAGCAGCGGGCACTCCCGCTGGTTCGTGATTCCCGAACGGCCGTCCGGCACCGAGCAATTCACCGACGAGGAGTTGATGGAACTGGTCACGACCGAATCCATGATGGGCGTCGCACTGGCGGGACCGGTCTCATGAGCCTGCACGAGACCTGCACCACCGACCAGGCCGCCCCGCAGTTCGATCACGACTGGCAGCGCCGCGCCTTCGGCCTGGCGCTGGCGTTGTCGGAGTTCCGCCACTTCGACTGGAGCGACTTCCAGCAGAGCCTGATCGAGACGATCGGTCGGTGGGAGGACACACCGCAGGCCGAGCGAGGCGACTGGGAGTACTACGACCACTGGGTCAGCGCCCTGGAGAAGGTGATTCACGATCACCATCTGCTGACCGCGCCCGCCCGGATGACCGGAGACAGCCATGACTGACGCGACCGCCGCCCGGGTCGAAGCCCGCGGACTGGTTGCGACGGCGTGGCTGACCGGGACGGCGTTCATGGCGTTGCTGATGCTGTATCTCGTCGGCCTCGACCAGGGCGCGACGTCGATCTTCGGATCCGACACCCACATTCACGAGTTCGTGCACGACGCCCGCCACCTGCTCGGGTTCCCCTGCCACTAGATCACCACGAGCGCGGTCGCCGCGGCCGCGGCCAGGCACATCGACAGTCCATGCGGTACAGGGTTATTCGATCGGCACAGCATGGCGCCAACGGCCCACGCCCCCGTTACCAGCGGGGCGCCGAGCGCGGAGAGCGTCCACGCGTCGACACCGAACGAACCGGTCAACGCGCCGATGCCGATCGCGAGCTTGACATCACCGGCGCCCATCGCCGTGGGGGCCAAGAGATGCACCGCCAGGTAGACGGCGAACAAGACCAGGGCACCCGTCACGGCCACCAACCCACGGCCCACGACAAGCGCGAAAATCAGGATCGCGAGTGCGCCCGGCAGTGTCAGCCAGTTCGGCAGCCGACGCTGTCGGATGTCGAATGCGCTCAACGCCATCAGCCACGCCAGCACTGCGGCGCAGGCCACTCCCCCCACCTACGAAAGGCTAACCGGGATCCAGCGCCGCCCTCATCGCATCTTTGGGCGCTGGCATTCCGGTGAATTGCTCGACCTGGGCGTACGCCTGGTTCAACAGCATCTGCAGTCCGCTGATCACCCGGCCGCCCGCATCCTGCACCGCGGCGGCCAACGGTGTCGGCCACGGGTCGTAGATGGCGTCGAGCAGCACCGGGATCCGCGCGAAGACCGATGCGTAGACCGCGGCCGCGTCGGCGGGAATGGTGTTGACCATCAGGTCCGCGTCGGCGACCGTCGCGCCGATCTCGGCGCCGTCGATGTCGCACCACCGGCCGTCGGCGCCCAGCCGCGTCGCCAGGTCCACCAGCGGTGCGGCCTTGTCCGGATTGCGGGCGGCGACGGTGATGCGCTGCACTCCGAGTTCGGCCAGCCCGACCACCACCGCGGGCGCCGTACCGCCGGAGCCGACCACGATGCCGTGGGTCACCGCAACGCCCTCCAGAGCACCCGTCACGCCGTCGATGTCGGTGTTGTCGGCGCGCCACCCGGTCTCGATGCGCACGAGCGTGTTGGCCGAACCGACGAGTTCCGCACGGGTGGTGCGTTCCTCGGCCACCGCGAGCGCCGCGAACTTGCCCGGCATCGTCACCGATACGCCCACCCACTCCGGGCCGAAACCGGTGACCAGCCCGGGCAGCTGCTCGGCCGTGCACTCGATGCGCTCGTAAGTCCAATCGTCCAGGCCGAGCGCCCGATACGCCGCCAGGTGTAGCTGCGGAGACCGGGAATGGGCGATCGGCGATCCGAGCACCGCCGCCTTACGGCTCACCGTGCGGAGTCGAGCACACCGTTGCGCCGGGCGAGCTCGATGTTCGCGAGATGCTGTTGATAATCCCGGGTGAACAGCGTCGTCCCCTTCATGTCGATGGTGACGAAGTACAACCAGTCGCCCGGCGCCGGATCCTCGGCGGCGGCCAGCGCGGCCGTGCTCGGCGAGCAGATCGGGGTCGCCGGAAGCCCGGGCCGCACATAGGTGTTCCAGTCGTTGTGCTGGGCCCGGTCGGCGTCGGTGGTTGCCACCTCGATGCGGTCGAGCGGATAGTTCACCGTGGAATCGAACTCGAGCGTGCGGTTCTCGGCCAATCGGTTGTAAATGACCCGCGCCACCTTCGAGAAGTCCTCGGGCGTCGACTCGCGCTGTACCAGCGAGCCGACCGTCAGGATCTGATACGGCGACATGTCCATGGCGGCGGCCGTCTCGAGCAGGCCGCCGTTGGCGTATTGCGCTGCGCTGGTGGAGACCAGGTTGGCCAGGATCTCCTGCGGCTGCGCGGACGGGTCGATGTTCCACGTCCCCGCCGCGATCAACCCCTCGAGCCGGCGGTGGTCGTCCCCCATCGCCTCGACGGGGCCGACCGCCCAGTCGGCGACTCCCAGCGACGCCGGTGTCGCCTTTGCGGCCACGTTCTTCAACGCATCCGCGGACACGCAATGCCGCTGGCCGTCGAGGTCCACACACGTCGCCCTCGAGATCAGGGTGAGGATGCCTTCGGTGACGGCGTTGGTCTTCACGTCGCGCACATCGTCGAGCTGGCGGCCCTCGGGGATCGTCAGCTTACCGACGCGGTTCTTCGGATCCGACAGCCGCTCAACGGCATTGGCGGCCGGGATCTCGGTGCGCAGCTTGTAGTAGCCCGGCTGGATCGCCGAGATCGCGTCGTTGCCGTCGGCCGCGTCGACGAACGCGCTGGCGGTCGCGACGATGTTGTGCTCCTTGAGCGTCTTGCCGATCGCAGTGGTGGAGTCACCGTCGTGCACCTGGATCACGACGTCGGTGACGCCGCTGCCGGTGAAGTCGTTACCGCCGAACAGCGAATGCCACATCTTGGAGCCGAGGAACACCGCGCCGATCACGACCATGATGAGCAGGCCGACGGCCAGACCACCGGCCAGCCGGCGCTTGCGCCGGCTGCGCGCCGCCCGGATCCGCTCCGCGCGCGTCATCCGGCGCCGCGGTGGACCGACGGCCACCGGTTCGGCCCGCTCGCGGCCCCATTGGTTAGTCATTCCCGACCTCTTCGTTGGTTAGTCATCACTGTGCGCGGCGACGTGCTCATCCGCTCCTCGCGTGCGCGCCGCGGTACGCCGCTGGTCCAACCAGTTCTGCAGAATGCCCACCGCCGCCGCTTGATCGATGACCGACCGCTGCCCCTTGGCGCGGACACCGGCATCGCGCAGCGAGCGCTGAGCCACCACCGTAGTGAGTCGTTCGTCGGCGAGGCGCACGGGTGTCGGTGCGATCCGCGCGGCGAGAGCGTCGGCAAGCGCGACGGCGTCCGAAGCCGAGGACCCCGAGCGCTCGGCGAGCGTGCGCGGTAGCCCCACGATGACCTCCACCGCGTCGAGGTCGGCAGCCAACGCCGCGAGTCGCCGGATGTGCCGGTTCGTGCGGTCGCGCCGCACGGTCTCGACCGGGGTGGCGAGGATGCCGTCGGGGTCGCTGGCGGCCACGCCGATGCGCACACTGCCGACGTCGATGCCCATCCGGCGGCCGCGTCCCGGGTCCGGCGGGTTCAGTGAATCCCCTGGCCGATCCGACAGACGATCGCCTGATGCTGCCGGCGCACGCGGATCGTCTCCCGTCGGTGTGGAATTCACGCCGCTAGCCCCGGTCGATCTCTGCTCGCAGTGCGGCCAGCGCTGCGTCGATTCCCGCTGCCCCCTTGCCGGAACCCTGTGCCAGATCGGCCTTTCCGCCACCACGGCCGTTGACCACCGCGCCCAACGTCTTCACCAGATCGTTGGCGTTGAAGCCCAGATCCTGCGCGGCCGGGTTGACCGCGACCACGAACGGGACGCTGTCGTTGTCCCCCTCGGCGATCAACGCGACGACGGCGGGATCACTGCCGAGCTTGCCACGGATGTCACCGACGAGGGTGCGCAGGTCACCGGCCGACATCCCTCCGGCCATCCGCTGCGCCACGAGACGGACCTTACCGACAAGCTCTGCACCCGCGGCGGCATTCGCTGCCGCGGCGCGGGCGTTGGCCAGACGCAGCCGATCGAGTTCCTTCTCAGCGGCGCGCAGCCGCTCCACCAGGTTCGCCACCCGCGCCGGCACCTCCTCCGACGGCACCTTCAACGTCGAGGCGAGCCCGGCCATCAACGCCCGCTCCTTGGCCAGGTGGCGGAACGACTCAAGGCCGACGTACGCCTCGACCCGGCGCACCCCGGAGCCCACCGACGACTCGCCGAGAATGGTGACCGGACCGATCTGCGCGGAGTTGTGCACGTGGGTGCCGCCGCACAGCTCCAGCGAGAACGGGCCGCCGATCTCGACCACGCGGACCTGCTCGGGATACTGCTCGCCGAACAGCGCGATGGCGCCCATCGACTTGGCCTTCTCCAGCTCGGTGGTGAACGTGTGGACCTCGAAGTCGGCTTCGACCGCCTCGTTGGTCACCTCTTCGATCTGGGTGCGCTGACCTTCGGAGAGCGCGCCCTGCCAGTTGAAGTCGAATCGAAGATAGCCGGGGCGGTTCAGCGAACCCGCCTGAACCGCGTTGGGCCCCAACACCTGCCGCAGCGCGGCGTGCACCATGTGCGTACCCGAGTGCCCCTGGGTGGCGCCGTGGCGCCACTTCGGGTCGACCGCGGCGACGACCGTGTCGCCCTCGACGAATTCGCCGGACTCCACGTTGACGCGGTGCGACCACAGGGTTTTCGCGATCTTCTGCACGTCGGTGACCGCCGCCTTGGCCGCCGTTGACGCACCCGATCCGCTGATCGTGCCCTCGTCGGCGATCTGGCCGCCGGACTCGGCGTAGAACGGCGTGCGGTCGAGGATCAACTCGATGCGGTCGGGAGGCGGGCCCCCACCGGCGGCCGAGCCGCCGAAACCGGCACCGTTGTGCGAAACGACGGGCACGCGCTTGCCGTCGACGAAGATACCGAGAATCCTTGCCTCGGAAGTCAACTCGTCGAACCCGGTGAACTCGGTCGGACCCGAGTCGACCAGGTCGCGGTAGGCCGACAGGTCCGAGTGCGCCTGCTTGCGCGCCGCAGCGTCGGCCTTGGCGCGCTGCCGCTGTTCGGCCATCAGGCCGCGGAAGCCCTCCTCGTCGACGGACAGCCCGTGCTCGGCCGCCATCTCCAGCGTGAGCTCGATCGGGAAGCCGTAGGTGTCGTGCAGCGTGAAGGCGTCCGAGCCGGACAGCACGGTCGCGCCCTTGGCCTTCGTCGCGGTGGCCGCCTCGTCGAACAGGCGCGAACCGGAGGCAAGCGTCCGGTTGAACGCGGTCTCCTCGGCAACGGCGATCCGCTCGATGCGGTCGAAGTCGGCCACCAGTTCGGGGTAGGACGGCCCCATCGCGTCGCGCACGGTGCCCATCAGATCGGCCATGATCGGCTGTTCCACGCCCAGCAGTTTCGCGGCGCGGATGATCCGGCGCAGCAGGCGGCGCAGCACGTATCCGCGGCCCTCGTTGCCCGGGCTCACGCCGTCGCCGATGATGATGGCTGCCGTCCGGCTGTGGTCGGCGATGATGCGGTAGCGAACGTCGTCGGTGTGGTTGCCGTGCCCGTAGCCGCGGGGTGCGCGCGCAGCCACCAGGTCGATGGCCGGACGCAACAGGTCGGTCTCGTAGACGTTGTCGACGCCCTGCAGCAGGCAGGCGACGCGCTCGACACCCATGCCGGTGTCGATGTTCTTCCGCGGCAGCGGTCCGAGGATCTCGAAGTCCTCCTTCGAGGTGCCCTCGCCGCGCTCGTTCTGCATGAACACGAGATTCCAGATCTCGATGTAGCGGTCCTCATTGGCGACGGGGCCACCCTCGACGCCGTACTCGGGCCCGCGGTCGTAGTAGATCTCCGAGGACGGCCCGCAGGGTCCGGGGATGCCCATCGACCAGTAGTTGTCGGCCATCCCGCGACGCTGGATCCGCTCGGGCGGCAACCCGGCGACCTGCTGCCAGAGCTCCATCGCCTCGTCGTCGTCGAGGTAGACCGTCGCCCACAGGCGTTCCGGGTCGAGGCCGTATCCGCCCTGGTCGACCGGGTCGGTCAGCAGCGTCCAGGCGAACTCGATGGCGCCCTTCTTGAAGTAGTCGCCGAAGGAGAAGTTGCCCGCCATCTGGAAGAAGGTGTTGTGCCGGGTGGTGATGCCCACCTCGTCGATGTCGGGCGTGCGGATGCACTTCTGGATGCTGGTGGCCCGCTTCCACGGCGGGGTCTGCTGCCCGAGGAAGTAGGGCACGAACTGCACCATGCCGGCGTTGACGAACAGCAGGTTCGGGTCGTCGAGTATCACCGAGGCGCTCGGCACCTCGGTGTGGCCCGCGTTCACGAAGTGATCGAGGAAACGCTTCCTGATCTCGTGTGTCTGCACGTCTGATACATCCTTGAAGTTTCGCTGGTACCTGCGACTATTCGACCGCACTACAGTACCGGTCGCGGTTGTCACGCCGAAAAGTCAACGATCGGGTGCGGCCTGCAGTGCCCTGGTCAGACTTTCCGGGTGTCACCGACGTCACGTCAACCGCCGATGAAGCTCAGCCGGACCTTCCTTTTCGGGTTGTCGCGGTTGAGGTCGACGAGCACGATGCTCTGCCAGGTGCCGAGCTGCGGCTCGCCGTCCTCGACGGGCAGGGTCACCGACGGTGACACCAGCGCGGGCAACACATGGTCGGCGCCGTGTCCCGGCGAGCCGTGCGAGTGGCGGTACCGGTCGTCCCGCGGCAGCAGGCGTTCGAGGGTCTCGACGAGGTCGTCGTCGGAGCCCGCACCCGTCTCGATGATCGCCACACCCGCGGTCGCGTGCGGCACGAAGACGCTGCACAAACCGTCGCCGCGGCCGCCGCAGAACGAGCGCACCGCGTCGGTCAGGTCGATGATGCGGCGTTGGCCCGTCTCGATGATCAACACGTCGGAGTCCACGCCATCGAGCGTACGAGGCGGCTCGCCGAATTCGTTGTATCGGCCACCACTCAAGAGGAAGCTGAGAGGTGGTCCGGCGGCGCCGCTGGGGCGCTGCCCCGAACAAAGGGGGACGCCGTGTACGCACGCTCTACCACCGTTCAAGCCCGCCCGTCGTCGATCAACGAGGGCATCGCGGTCATCCGGTCCGAGGTCATGCCAGCGCTGGAGGCCATGGACGGGTACATCGGCTTGTCGCTGTTGGTCGACCGGGAATCCGGGCACTGCATCGCGACCAGCGCCTGGGAGTCCGACGACGCACTGCGCGCGAGCGCCGAGCGGGCGGCCCCGTTGCGCGACCGCGCCGCCGACGTCCTCGGTGGCGAGGCGACGGTCGATCAGTGGCGCATCGGCGTCATGCACCGCGATCACCGCTCGGCGGAGGGTGCCTGCGTCCGGGTCACCTGGCTGCGGGTGCCCCGCGAGCACATCGCGCGCTCGATCGACTTCTACAAGACCGATGTGCTGCCGACGCTGGAGGCCCTCGACGGGTTCTGCAGCGCCAGCTATCTGATCAACCCCGATTCAGGCCGGGCGGTGTCGTCGGCGACCTTCGACAGCCATGACGCCATGGTGGGCAATCGAGAGCAGGCCAGGGAGCTGCGCAACGCCCGCACCCGCGAACTGGGCGCCGACATCGTCGACCTCGGCGAGTTCGAGCTCGCGGTCGCACATCTGCGAATCCCCGAACTGGTCTGATCGCCCACGCGCGGAACCGTTTCGTTTATTGACGCCGGTGTCGGGGTATGTCAGCTGCACCCCGAGACCCTGGAGGAATCATGACCGTCACCGGCTTTCTCACCGCAATCGTCATCGGCGCAGTGATCGGCCTGCTCGCCCGCTTGATACTGCCCGGCAGGCAGCCCATCGGGATCATCGTGACCGTTCTCGTCGGCATCGTGTCGGCGCTGATCGGCACGTGGCTGGCCAACGCGCTCGGCCTGCCGACCGCCACGAAGGGTGTCGACTGGATCGAGTTGCTCTGCCAGCTGGTCGTCGCCGTCATCGGCGTGGCCATCGCGTCCGCGCTCATGGGCCGCAGGCGCACCGGCATGATGGGCGGCCGTCGCGGCGGCGTCCTGCGCTGACCTAACCACCCAGGCGATCCCGGCTGCGCCCCCCCCGGCAGCCGGGATCGCTTCTGTCACAAGACTTTCAACAACTCCGTCAGCAGCTCGTCGAGTCTCTCGTAGCCTTCCGTCATGCCGCCCTCCATGCCGGAGGCCATCAGCGCGTCTCGGGCCTCGATGGTCGGGCAGATCGACCTGCCCCGCAACCTGCTGCGGCCACCGCCCAGATCCTCGAACCACAGGTACTCGATGTTGACCTGATCGGGCGCCCCCTCGAACTCGAACGTCTGCAGGATGAACTCGTTGTCGCGGACGATGTGGAAGGTTCCGTTGAAGCCGTAGGCGCCGTCCTCGTCTTTGTGCGTGTAGCGATATCCGCCGTGACTTTCGAACTCCCACTCCTCGATCGTCATCTCGAGCCGGCGCGGACCGAGCCACCGCTTGACCAGGTCGGGTTCGGCGTGCGCGCGGAACAGGGCCTCGACGGGTGCGTCGAACTCCCTGGTGAACTCCATGGCCAGGGTGTCCACCGGGGCCGTGAGGTCGAGTGCGTTGCTCATGTGTCGGTTCCTTTCTCAGGGGTGGCGGGCATGTCAGCCAGCAGGGTGTCCAGCCGGCGGTAGCTGCGTTCGGCATCGAGCCGGTACCGGTCGATCCATGCGGTCAGCCGCTCGAGCGCGGCGGCATCCAGGTGTACGGGCCGACGCTGCGCGTCGCGGGTCCTGGTGACCAGTCCCGCCTGCTCGAGCACCTGAATGTGTTTGGACACCGCCTGTTTGGTGATGTCGAACGGTTCGGCGAGCTCGTTGACCGTCGCCGGTCCCCGCGACAGCCGCGCCACGATGGCGCGCCGCACAGGGTCGGCCAATGCAAGGAATGCGCGGTCGAGCCGGGACTCCTCATCACCATCACGCCCCAATAATCAACCTTTGTTTTGATCAATGCTTTGGTTGAATATCAACGTAGACGCTGTTTGGTCAGGTGTCAACGGTCGAATCAGCGCTTGCGACGGATGATCGCGCGCAGCTTGTCGAGCCGGGTGGCGATCTCGCGCTCGGCACCGTGAGAGGTCGGCCTGTAGTAATCGACGCCGACCAGCTCGTCGGGCGGATACTGTTGGGACACAACGCCATCGGGGTTGTCATGGCTGTACTTGTACCCGACCGCGTTGCCCAGCTTCTGCGCGCCGGAGTAGTGGCCGTCGCGCAGATGCGGTGGGACCATCCCGGCCTTCCCCGCCCGGATGTCGGCCATCGCCGCTCCGAGCGCAGTGGTCACCGCGTTCGACTTGGGTGCCGTCGCGAGATGCACCGTGGCGTGCGCGAGCGTGAGCTGCGCTTCGGGCATGCCGATCAGCTGCACGGTCTGGGCGGCGGCCACCGCGGTCTGCAGCGCGGTCGGATCCGCCATGCCGATGTCCTCGCTGGCCAGAATCATCAACCGCCGCGCCACAAACCGCGGGTCCTCCCCCGCAACCAGCATCCGCGACAGGTAGTGCAGCGCCGCGTCGACGTCGGAGCCGCGGACCGACTTGATGAACGCGCTGATCACGTCGTAGTGCTGATCGCCATCGCGGTCGTAGCGCACGGCGGCCTTGTCCAGCGACTGCTCGATGGTCTCGACCGTCACCTTCTCGCCCGCCTCGGCAGCCACCTCGAGCGCGGTCAACGCGCGGCGGGCATCGCCCGCGGACAGCGATACCAGCAGGTCGACGGCTTCGTCGGTGACCTCGACCCGGCCCGCGAGGCCGCGAGGGTCGTCGATGGCGCGGCGGACCAGCGTGCGCACCGCGTCGGCGTCGAGCGGCTGCAGTTGCAGGATCAGCGACCGCGACAGCAGCGGGGCCACGACCGAGAACGACGGGTTCTCGGTGGTCGCCGCGACGAGCGCCACGACGCGGTTCTCGACCGCGGACAGCAGCGCGTCCTGCTGTGTCTTGGAGAACCGGTGCACCTCGTCGATGAACAGCACCGTCTGCTCGCCGTATGCGGCGGCGCGCCTGGCGACGTCGATGACGGCGCGAACCTCTTTGACCCCCGCCGACAGCGCCGACAGGGCCTCGAATCGGCGGCCCGTGGCCTGTGAGATCAGCGACGCGAGCGTGGTCTTACCGGTGCCCGGCGGCCCGTAGAGGATGACCGAGGCCGCACCGGAACCCTCGACCATCCGACGCAGCGGCGAGCCCGGCTGCAGCAGGTGGTCCTGCCCGACGACCTCGTCGAGCGTGGCCGGCCGCATCCGTACCGCCAGCGGTGCCGACGCACCGACGGCACCAGCCGCCGGCGTGGGGGCCTCACCGGGGACGTCGAACAGACCGTCGGACACGCCTTCTGCTTACCACGCCGTCACGACGCGGGTTGCGTGACGAAGTCGATGAGCTCCTCCACGCGCCCGATCAGCGCGGGCTCCAGGTCGTTCCAGTCGCGCACCCGCTTGCGGATGCGCTGCCAGGCGCGCGCGGTGTCGGCCTGGCCGGCCGCCGGCCAGCCCAGTGCCCGGCACACGCCGGTCTTCCAGTCGACGCCCTTCGGCACGACGGGCCATCGCTCGACGCCCAGCCGCTCGGGTTTGACGGCCTGCCAGATGTCGATGAACGGATGGCCGACGACCAACGTGTGGGGTCCGCCCGGGCCGCGTCGGACCGCGTCCGCGATCCGGGCCTCCTTCGAACCCGCCACCAAATGGTCGACGAGCACGCCGAGCCGGCGGCCGGGCCCGGGCCGGAAATCCTCGACGATCGCGACGAGATCGTCGACGCCGCCGAGGTGTTCGACCACCACCCCTTCGATCCGCAGATCGTCGCCCCAGACCTGCTCGACGAGTTCGGCGTCGTGTCGGCCCTCGACGTAGATGCGGCTGGCCAGCGCGACCTTCGCCCGCGCGCCGTGCACCGCCACCGACCCGGACGCGGTGCGGGTCGTCTTGGGCGCGGACTTTTTCGGCGCGGTCAGGATCACCGGCTTGCCGTCGATCAGGTAGCCCGGCCCGACCGGGAACGGCCTGCGCCGTCCGTTGCGGTCCTCGAGTTCCATCCGGCCGTACTCGATCCGCACGATCGCGCCGACGTATCCGGTCTGCGCATCCTCGACGACGAGGCCGATCTCGGCCGGTTGTTCGGTGGAGCGGGCCCTGCGCTGGTGCGGGTTGTCGGCCAGGACGTCGAATCCATATCGATCAGCCACCGGGCGATCCTAGGGCCGCGTCCGCGACAGCCCACGACGGCGCGCCCGGCGCGTCGGCGACAATGCGGGGCATGACGGATCTCGCTCGATACGGACCATGGGCGGTGATCGCCGGCGGTTCCGAAGGCGTCGGCGCCTCGTTCGCCCACCGACTTGCCGGCGCGGGGATCAACCTCGTGTTGATCGCACGGAAACCCGACGCGCTCGAGCGCACGGCCGAGGACTGCCGCCGCAGCGGTGTGGAGGTTCGAACGCTCGCCGTCGACCTGACGGATTCCGTTGCGCTGCAGCGCACCCTGGGCGTCACCGACGACGTCGAGGTCGGCTTGCTGATCTACAACGCCGGCGCCAACACGTGCAGCGAGCAGTTCCTCGACGGAGCGCTCGACGACTTCCAGCGGGTGATCGACCTGAACATCGGCACCATGCTGGCGATGGTGCAGCACTTCGGCCGTCCGATGCGTGAGCGCCGCCGCGGCGGAATTCTCATGGTGGGCTCGATGGCCGGTTACCTGGGTTCGGTGCGGCACACGGTCTACGGCGGGGTGAAGGCGTTCGGCCGCATCTTCGCCGAGAGTTTGTGGCTCGAGCTGCGCGAGTTCAACGTGGACGTTCTCGAACTCGTCCTCGGCGTGACCCGCACACCCGCGATGGAGCGGGTGGGTCTGAACTTCGATGTGCCCGGGCTGCGAGTAGCCGAACCCGACGACGTCGCGCGAGAAGGTTTGGAGCAGTTGGCCAACGGGCCGGTGTACGTGGCGGGCGGTAACGCCGACGACGTCGCCCGCCGTAACGATCCCGACCGCGCGAAGGTGGTGCTGGGTACCGATCGGATGATGCGCAAGTTGTTGGGCGAGAGGGAAAGCCGATGACCGAGCTGGCGGATCTGGAGCGGCGTCTGCGCCGTATCGAGGACGAGCGTGCGATCGAGCGGATGCTCGCGTCCTACGGGCCCCTGGTGGACGCGGGTGAAGCCGATGCGGCAGCGGATCTGTGGGCAGAGGACGGCAGTTACGACGTCGAGGGGTGGCACATGGCCGGACGCGACGAGGTCGCGGCGATGGTGCGCTCGGGCGCACACCAGGGCTTGATCCGGCGCGGCTGCTGCCACTTCCTGGGACCCGCGGTGGTCACCGTGGACGGCGACGAGGCGGTGGCGGTCTGCGATTCGGTGTTGGTGACCCGCCACGACGACGGCTTCGCGGTATCGCGGGCGGGCGCCAACCACTTCCGGTTGCGCCGCAGCGACGGACGATGGGTCATCGTCGAACGGCGATCCCGTCAGCTCGACGGCAGTGCCGAGGCCCGCGAACTGCTGGCCGACGGCATCACCCCTGGGTGACCTCTTCGACGACCGTGTGGATGAAGCGCATCTTCTCGAGTACCGGGGCGGGCAGCACGAACGGGTAGAGATCTTCCTTGCCCATCGAGCGGTTCAGCATGTTCAGTGCCCACGACAGGGGTATCCACATTTCGATGATCGCGTCGAAGCTGCTGGGGCCCAACACCTTTCGCTCGAATGTCGCGGCCGCGGGCGCGACCCCGAAGGCCGCCGCCGTGTCCTGGGTGTCGCGGATGTGCAGGTAGTGCGCAAACGTCTCCGCCCAGTCCTCGGCGGGATGCATGGTGGCGTAGGAGGAGACGAAGCTCTTCCCCCAGTTGTCGGGCGGGCCTTCGTTGTAGTGGCGGTCAAGGGCCGCTTGGTAGTCGGCGTCGGGATCGCCGAACAGTTCGCGGAACCGGGCGTCGTATTCGGGTGACACGCTGACCAGGCGGTAGTAGTAATAGTGCCCGACCTCGTGGCGGAAATGGCCGAGCAGTGTGCGGTACGGTTCGCCCATCGCCTTGCGTAGCTGCTCGCGGTGTACGTCGTCGCCCTCGGCGAGATCCAAGGTGATGACGCCGTTTTCGTGGCCGGTGAACACCTTGTGGTGCTCGCTGGAGAGCAGGTCGAAGGCCAGGCCGTAATCGGGGTCCTCGTCGCGGCCGATGATCGGCAACTTGAGTTCGTGCAGCTCGACCAGCAGCCGCCGCTTAGCGCGTTCGGCGCCGGCGAACGCCGCGAGCGCCTTGGTGTCGGAGTCCTGGGGCCGGGTGCGGGTGAGGCTGCACGCCTCGCACAGCTTGTGGTCGGGCGTCTTCTCCACCAGCCAGTTGCATTCGGCCAGATGCATGTTCGCGCACAGCTGGTACTTGTCGCCGTCGACGAAGCCGGCCTGGCTCTGCTCTTCCCCGGAGGCGATGACCAACAGCGCCATGTCATCGAGCGAGAATCCGAGTGGTCGACCACACGACAGGCACAGCGAGTTCTCGAACGCGAGGCGCTGACCGCAGTTGGGGCACAGGAAGTCACGCATGCAGCACACCCCCCTCGAACGGTTCGACGTCAACCGCGACGTCGATCTCGCTGCTTTGCGAATCGGTGTAGATGATGCCGCGCAAGGGTGGGACGTCGGCGTAGTCACGCCCGTATCCGACGGTGATGTAGCGCTCGTCGACCATCTGGTCGTTGGTGGGATCGAGCCCCAGCCACTGGTTCTGCGGTGTCCACACGGCGGCCCATGCGTGGGTCGCGTCGATACCGATCATCCGTTCCTTCCCGGGGGGTGGATCGGTCGCCAGATATCCGGACACATAACTGGCGGCCAACCCGTTGGCGCGCAGGCAGGCGATGGCCAGCCGTGCAAAGTCCTGACATACCCCTTCGCGTGCCGCCAAAACCTCGCTGACCTGAGTCGACACCGTCGTCGACCCCGAGCGGTAGGTGAAGTCGGAGTAGATCCGATGCGTCAGGTCCCGCAACGCGTCGATCAGAGGTCGTTCGGGCTCGAAACTCGGTGCCGCGTAATCGCGTAGGGCCGGCGTGATCTCGGGTGGCTGCAGGTCGAGGGTGAACTCGGTGGCCAGCGCCGCCTCCGCGCCGACCGGGCGGGCGATCTCCCACGGCGCCAACGCCGAACCGGCCCCGTACAGGGTCGGCGGCGGCGGATCGACCTCGACGACCGAACGGCTGGTCACCGACAACGTCTGGTGGCGTTCGGTGACATGGAAGTACGAGCTGATGTTGCCGTAGACGTCGCGGCTGGTCGAGCTGTCCGCGGCGGGTGGATCGATCTCGAGTTCGTGCGACAGGCAGCGCTGACGCGCGGTGTCTCGGGGAGTGAGGAATCCTCGGCCGTAGGAACTCGTGACATCGGCGGCGTAGCGGTACACCGTGCGGTGGGTGATGCGGTAGGTGCGGCTGGCGGCCGACGACGTCGGACCGTCCGGAAAGGCGGTCACGGCATCAACCTCCGCTCGTCCGGGCCCCACAGATGCTGCATACCGCCGGGCAGCGACAGATGCGTCGCGGTGATCACGTTCGACAGTTCGCGGAGGTCGCGGTGCATACCGTCGAGCAGGGCGGCGAGCTCGGTGCGCCGACCGTCGGCGATCTCCTCGAGGTCGTCCGGGTCGAGCCGCCGCAGCCGGGTACCGATCTCGTCGACCATCCGCTCGGGGCGTGATGAACCCGAGGAGCCCGGCAGCGCCTTGAGTCCCGTGCGCAGCCGCTCCAGCTGGTAGGCCAGCGAGCGCGGATTGTCGATGTCGAACAGCACCAGTTCGGCGACCGCGGAGACGCTGACCTTGCCCAGCATCCGCCGTCGGTAGATGACCGATGACTCACACACCACGAGCGTCGATTCGGTGATGGTCTGCTCGGCGCCGGGACTGCGCGCTGTGGTCAGCGTCGCACTCAGCAGCGCGGTGAGGTTGAGCCCGCGTTCGATGCGTTTGCCGATGTCCATCATCGTCCAGCTGACGTCGCGGATCATCGACTCGGCCGCCACACCCGAGAGCGCCAACATGCCCGCGAGGGTGAGGTTGGTGGCCGCCGTGAGGAACGCATCGCCCTCGGCCTGCGAGTCGGGCGGCTCGTTGGCCGGGCGTCCCGTCGCAGGTGGATGGAGCAGCGCGCGTTCGACAGCGGCCAGCACCATCCACGTGTCGTTGGACATCTGGTCGCGCACCGAACGGGTGACCAGCCCGAGCCGCTCGACCGAGTGCGCCAGCGACCCCGGGCGGTGCCGGTCGGCGGTCAACGACCACAGCGTCGACTGCGCGGTGGCGACAATCTCCGCGTAGTCGCCGTCGGCGCCGGTGTCGGTGCCGGTCAGGTGGCCCAGTGCGGTCAGTAGCACGGGCACACACTCGCTGCCGTCCATGTCTCGGCGGTAGTGGAATTCGTGATAGCGCTCCCTGGTCACGGTGAGCAGCCGCGCCATGTGCTCGGCGCGTTCGGCGTAGCGCCCCGCCCAGAACATGTCGGCCAGCACGCGCGGCGAGCTGACCGCCCGCGTCGCGCTCGGCGTGATCGCAGGCAGCTCGACCGGCGGCAGCCGGTCCACGGTGACCCGCTCCGGCGCCCGGACCCAAACATCCTTGGCCGCAACGGTGTTGAGCGTGTATGCCGCATCGCCGGGTGCCAGCACATAACCGAGCCCGCCGATCATCGGCGCGTAACCGTCGCGCTGAGCGACCGTGAACAGCCGCATGCCGACGTTCGTCGCCGAGAGCCCGCCAAGGCCCACAATGCTTGGCGCGGAGGAGAACTGCGGAAGTTCCTGGCCGACCCACTGCCACGGTGTGGCTTCGATGCACGAGGCGAGCTGCGTGCGCTGTTCGGTGGACAACGCAGGACCGACGATCGCTTGCCCGCCCGTCACCGGTCTGATCAACAGCGACGGCAGGTGGGCCAGCAGGTGCGAGCGTTCCGTTCCGATGCCACCCCAGTACATCGGCGCGGTGTCGAGCACGGGCGACTCGCCGAGCAGCCGTTCCGAGAGCTGGGGCAGAAACCGCTGCAGGCCGGGGCTTTCCAGGATGCCGCTGCCGAGGGTGTTGACGACGGCCACGGTGCCGCGGCGCAGCGCCTCGACGAGGCCGGCGACGCCGAGCCGCGAGTCGGAACGCAGATCCAGCGGGTCGGCCCAGTCCGCGTCGACGCGGCGCAACACCACGTCGACGCGCTTGAGCGTGCCCATCGACCGCATCCACAGCTTGCCGTCGCGCACCACCAGGTCGGCGCTCTCGACCAGGGGGAAGCCCAGGACGCTCGCCAGATACGCCTGGTCGAACGCGGTCTCGGAGTGGATGCCCGGGCTGAGCACCACCACCATCGGTTCCTCGGCCGACTCCGGGGCGGCGTCGATGAGCGCGAGACGGAGCGCCTGCGCCCACGGCGACGCGGGCCGCGGGCCGATCCGTTCGTAGAGGTCGGGTACGGCGTGCGCGACGACGCGTCGGTCCGCAAGCGCGTAGCCCGCGCCCGACGGCGCCTGTGTCCAGTCGGCGTTGACCGCGAAACTGCCGTCGCCGACGCGGCTGACGTCGCAGCCATGCAGGAACAGCTGGTGGCGCCCGGGAACGTCGATGCCTCGCGCGGCCCGCACATAACCGGGGTGGGCGAAGAGAAGTTGGGCGGGCAGCACGCCGCTGGTGATCGACACCTGGGGCCCGTAGAGATCGGTGAGCACGGCGTCGAGTAGCCGGGAGCGCTGCAGCAGACCGGATTCCAGCGTGTTCCACTCGGTGGCCGAGATCACCAGGGGCAGCGCGTCGAGATGCCACGGCCCCGGATCGGCGGGTTCGTCGCCGTTGGTGCCGGGCTGGCCGACCACCGAACCGTGGCGGTCGACCTGGACGTAGGTGATGCCGTCGTTGTCGACCAGGCTGCGCACCACGTCGCGCAGCTGCGCCAAACCGGGGCGACCACGCTCGGCCACACATTCGGCCAGTTCCTGCCACGCCGGGCGGATATCGCCTGCGGCGTCGACGAACTCGTCGTAGCCGCTACCTGCACCCGGTCGGACATCGAACAGCGCCTGCTGGACGCGCGCAGTGCGGTATCTCCCCAGCAGGTCGTCGGGAACATTCGGTGCCGGAAGTGCCATCAGTGCAGAACCGTAACCGGTCACCCCGGGATGCGGCGCGGCGCGCTGTGCCTCCGGTCGGCCAGCCGTCGCGTCCACAGCACGAGCACACCGGCCAGCACGATCGCGACCAGGTTGACCGCCAGCTGTGATGCGGACTTGGCCGCGATGTTCCAGTCCCCGACCGTGCCGGCGACGACCGCGAAGCCCGCGGCCGGCACGGTCATGACCGAGATGAAAACACCCACGAGCGCAGCGGATTTCGAAGTGATCAGCGACAGCATCCCGGCCGTGCCGGCGAGGAACGCGACGACGAACGACAGCGGGCCGACCTGGAAGATGAAGTCGACCTCGTCCAGTTCGCTGGTGCTGGTGACGGTGATCCAGCCGATCGCCTCTCCCGCCAGGACCGCGGCCGATGTGACGAGCATCGCGACCGGGAACCCGACCAGCAGCGCCAGCGCCGCGCGTCGTGCGAGGTACCTCCGGCGGCGCACCAGCGACACGGCCAGCGCCGCCAGCGGTCCGAACTCGGGGCCGACCACCGTCGCACCCACGACCGTGACGGGCGAGTCGGTCACCACACCGATCGAAGCGATCAAGCAGGCCACACAGAGGAAGGCCAGGAAGGTGACGTTCAGGCTCGATTCCTCGCGGGTGCGCACCGCCAGTTCGTCCCACACCACCGCGTCGGCGGGATCTCCATCGGCCTCGTCCTCGGCGCGGTACGCACGGGCCGAGAGCACGGTGTCGACGAAGTCGAGGGTGATCGCACCGCGGTCCTTGACCCGCAACTTCTTGAGCGCGTCGATGACCTCGTTGGCCGACTCCCTGGCGATGTCTGCGGTGATCTCGTCTCCGCGCGGTTCCACGGCGGCGTCGCGGTGAATGACGATGTGGGTGACGCCCGGGTTGTCCCGAAGGACGGCCATGACGGCGTCGCGCTCATCCGTCGGCGAGATGACGCGCAGATGCAGCACATCGGCACCCTACGCATCGCGCGCAGGCTCGCGTCGCCGAACGGGCGGGTTCACCGCTTCAGCCGCACCGCCAGTTCGTCGGGCGGTACGGGGTGCCCCTCGGCGCACCGGATCTCGACCGTGGCCTCCGCGCCGCACCCCTGGTGCGCCAGGCGCAGCGGTGTGCGGTTGGGCAGGTGGCGCCTGCCCCACTCGAACATCGCCCAGACCACCGGCATGAACTCCCGGCCGGCCTCGGTGAGCACGTACTCGTCGCGGCTGCGCTGGCCCGGCTCCTGGTAGGGCTGCCGCTCCAGCAGACCGGCCTCGACGAGATCCGAAAGCCGCGACGCCGCGGCGGCTTTGGTGATCCCGACCCGGCGCCAGAAATCTTCGAACCGGGTGGTGCCGTAGTACGCCTCGCGCATGATGAGCATCGCCGACTTCGTGCCCAGCACCGCCATCGTCTTCTCGATCGGACACTCCCCGACCGCCGACCAGGCGTCCCGGTCGGCCAGCCTCCCCTGCAGAACTGTCATGGAATTCACCCTACCCCTGAGTTGTTCCATCTATACCTAGCTGGTATAGATGGGTATAGACAAGTTCACTCAGCGTGGAGGAGGCAGCAATGTCCGGATTCTCAGGTCGGGACGCCGTCATCGTCGGAGCGGTTCGCACCCCGATCGGCAAGGGCAAGCCGAACGGAGCGCTGCACGACGTGCTGCCCGTTGACCTGCTCGCACACAGCCTCAGGGAGCTGGTGGCCAGGACGGGGATCGACCCGGTGCAGATCGACGACGTCATCGCCGGGGCGGTCACCCAGGTCGGCGACCAGGCGGTCAACATCGCGCGCAATGCCCTTCTGGGGGCGGGATTCCCGGAGTCGGTGCCGGGCACGACGGTCGACCGTCAGTGCGGCAGCAGCCAGCAGGCCATCCAATTCGCCGCCCAGGGCGTGATCTCGGGCGCATACGACATCGTCGTCGCGGCCGGGGTGGAGTCGATGTCGCGGGTGCCGATGGGTTCGAGCGTGCTGCCGGGCAGCGACCCGTTCGGTGCGATGGCGCAGCGGTATCCCGAAGGCCTCGTGCCCCAGGGCATCAGCGCGGAGTTGATCGCCGCGAAGTGGGGTCTCTCGCGTCAACAGCTCGACGAGTTCTCCGCGGGCAGCCACGAGAAGGCCGCCGCCGCGACCAAGGAGGGCCGCTTCGACAACGAGCTGATCCCGGTCAACGGCCTGACCACCGACGAGATCATCCGGCCCGGCACGACCGTCGACACGCTCGCCGCGCTGAAGCCGGCGTTCTACAACCCCGCTTACGAACAGCGCTTCCCGCAGATCGGTTGGGAGATCACCCCGGGCAACTCGTCGCCACTGTCCGATGGCAGTGCGGCGGTGCTGATCACCACGAGCGAGGTGGCCGCACGACTGGGCCTGCGCCCGCTCGCGCGCATCCACTCGATGACCGTCGTCGGGTCGGATCCGCTCTACATGCTGACGGGTGTCATCCCCGCGACGGAGAAGGTGCTGCGGCGTGCCGGGCTGACGCTCGCCGACATCGACCTGTTCGAGGTCAACGAGGCGTTCGCGCCCGTCGTCCTGGCCTGGGCGCAGGAAGTCGGAGCCGATCTTGCCAAGACGAACGTCAACGGCGGCGCGATCGCGATCGGTCACCCGCTGGGCGCCAGCGGCGCGCGGATCATGACCACGATGGTCAACGCGCTCGAGCAGCGCGGCGGCCGCTACGCGTTGCAGACGATGTGTGAGGGTGGCGGCATGGCCAACGCCACCATCATCGAGCGCCTCTGAGCCGAGCGGTTTCGGTGCGCTACCTATCGCCCAGCGATCGGTTCCGCACCGAAATCAGGCTCGGGCGAGCTCGAAGACCGGGATGACCCGGCTGGTCTTGGCCTGGTACTCGCCGAACACCGGCGTGATCTCGACCAGCTTCGGGTAGAGCTCGTCGCGCTCGTCGCGGGGCAGCTCACGGGCGGCGGCGTCGTATTCGCCTGCGCCGATCTCGACGCGGACGCGCGGATCGGCGCGCAGATTGTGCACCCATGCCGGGTCCTTGTCGGCGCCGGCGTACGACCCGACGACGTAGATCCTGTCGTCGACGTCAAAGTACGCCAGCGGCGACACCCGCGGCTGGGACGACTTCGCGCCGGTGGTGTGCAGCAGCAGAAGGTTTGCGCCCTCGAACGGTCCGCCGACCTTGCCGCCGTTGGCGCGGAACTCCTGCACGACGCCCGCGTTGAAGTCGTTGATGTTGTCGATCTCGGTCATTCCCTCTCCAAGTCCCGGCAGACGCCCC
Source organism: Mycobacterium sp. E136 (assembly GCF_001666865.1). Classification (NCBI taxonomy): domain Bacteria; kingdom Bacillati; phylum Actinomycetota; class Actinomycetes; order Mycobacteriales; family Mycobacteriaceae; genus Mycobacterium; species Mycobacterium sp. E136. The sequence goes on along the minus strand of NZ_LZJE01000356.1, from coordinate 4,785 downwards.
GGTATTCCGCACCCGCATAATCGACGACCATGCGGGTCATCGTCACGGGCGGTAACAGCGGCGTCGGCAAGGCCACTGCGGCGGCTCTGGCCGCCGACGGGCACAGCGTGGTGATCGCCTGCCGCGACGTCGACAAGGGCCGTCGGGCCGCCGGCGAGATCACCGGGGATGTCGAGGTGGCCGCCCTCGATCTGGCCGACCTGTCCAGCGTGCGCTCGTTCGCCGGGTCCGTGAAATCCGTTGACGTGCTGGTGAACAACGCCGGTGTGATGGGGATGCCGTTGACGCGCACCGTCGATGGCTTCGAGGCCCATATCGGCGTCAACCACCTCGGCCACTTCGCGTTGACGTGCCTGTTGGCCGACCGGATCACCGACCGGGTGATCTCGGTGGCCAGCGCGACATACCTGTTCTGCAGCCTGCACCTCGACGACCTGAACTGGCAGCGGCGCAAGTACTCGAAGTGGAGCGCCTACGGCGAATCCAAGTTGGCCAACCTGCTGTTCGTCGCGGAGCTGGCCCGCCGCGGTGTGCGTGCGTACGCGACCGACCCCGGCGCGACGGACACCGACATCACCCGATCGCTGGGCATGGGCGAGCACCGACGCATTCGGCGCCTGATGCACACCCCCGCCCAGGGCGCACGGGCCACGCTGCAGGCGGTGACGACGGATCTGCCGAGCGGCACGTATCTGGCGCCGCGCTTCAACCAGATCGGCAGGCCGAAGGTGACGCGGTTGCGACCCAAGGCCGTGGATCCGGTGGACGCGCGCCGGTTGTGGGACGCGTCGGCCGAACTGACCGGTTGCGACTGGCCGGCCTGATCACTCCTTCTGCCGCCACCAGGCCACGATGTAGAGCACCATCGCCGCCGCCAACGCGATCAGCACCCACAAGACCACCGCGAGATCGATCCACGCGCCCGCCGGCGGCGCGCCGGGCAACAGGTTTCGCAGCGGAACCACCGCGAACAGCATCGCCGCGAACCAGGTTGTCAACGGCGGCAGAAACTTTCGGCGACCGAGCACCGTCTCGATCGCCACGAACAGCGCGGCCGCCGGCAGCGCGATCAGCACCAGCAGGACCCCGATGTCGAATGCGAGCGCTCCCCTGGTGCGCTCGGTGCTGAAACGGACCGTCGGTACCGAGTCGGCGCTGCCGTGCTCGGTGCGCACGTCCCACCCATTGATCTGCCCGGCGACGATGACGGGTGCCACGATCGGGCGGGGTTGCGCCCCATCGCCCGCGAAGGCCTGCACGCCGATGATGTCGGTGGTGAAGGTGTCGAACGGCCAGTTGTCCGGATCCCCGACCGCGACCAGTTGAGTCGTCGTGTCGTTTCCGGAGAGCGTGGGATGCACGTAGATCAACTCGCCCGAACTGCTTCGGGAGGTCAACCGGATCGTGACGTCATCGGTTTCGGCTGCCTGCAGTTCGGGGCCCGGGTGCAGCAGGACGTCGGCCACGAGACGGTTCTGGATCGCGTTCATCTCGCGTAACCGGATGATGACGACCGTCTCTCCGGTGACCGACGGTTCGGAGAATTGGAAGTGACGAGGCGCGGGCTCCAGCAGCGCGTAGCCGATCAGGGAGCCGACGTAGACGGCGATGACGGCCACCACCGTCGTCACGACGGTGATCCGCCGTCGCCGGCTCCCGGCCGTACCCGTCGTCGGCGAGACCACACCTGTCACGCGCGGATCGTAGCCCGCCGCAACCGGATCCGGTGGGGTTCGGGTCAGTCGGCCTTCGGCTTGGCGTCGATACCGGACTCCTTGCGCTGTTGGGCCGTGATCGGCGCGGGCGCTCCGGTCAGCGGGTCGACACCGCCGCCTGACTTCGGGAATGCAATCACTTCGCGGATCGAGTCCGCACCGGCGAGCAGCGCGGTGGTGCGGTCCCACCCGAACGCCAGGCCGCCGTGCGGTGGGGCGCCAAAGGTGAACGCCTCCAACAGGAATCCGAACTTCTCCTCGGCCTCGGCCTTGTCGATACCCATCACCGCGAACACCCGCTCCTGAATGTCGCGGCGGTGGATACGGATCGAGCCGCCACCGATCTCGTTGCCGTTGCAGACCACGTCGTAGGCGTCGGCGAGCACCGCGCCGGGATCGGTGTCGATGCGATCCTCGAACTCCGGCTTCGGGGCGGTGAACGCATGGTGCACGGCGGTCCAGGCGCCGGAGCCGACGGCGACGTCACCGTGTGCGGTCGCCTCGTCGGCGGGCTCGAAAAGCGGCGGGTCCACCACCCAGGTGAACGCCCAGGCGTCGGGATGGATCATGTCGAGCCGCTTGGCGATCTCGATGCGGACGGCGCCGAGCAGCGCGCGCGAGCTCTTCGCCGGGCCGGCCGAGAAGAACACGCAGTCACCGGGCTTTGCGCCGACGTGGGCGGCCAGGCCGTCGCGTTCGGCGTCGGACAGGTTCTTGGCCACCGGACCACCCAGCGTGCCGTCCTCGGCGACCAGCACGTAGGCCAGTCCCTTGTGTCCGCGCTGTTTGGCGAAGTCCTGCCAGGCGTCCAGCGTGCGCCGCGGCTGGGACGCGCCGCCGGGCATGACGACGGCCCCGACGTACGGCGCCTGGAACACCCGGAACGGGGTGTCTGAGAAGAACTCGGCGCACTCGACGAGCTCGAGACCGAATCTCAGATCGGGCTTGTCCGAACCGAACCGGCGCATGGCGTCGGCGTAGGTGATCCGCGGCAACGGAAGCGGGACGTCGTAGCCGATCAGCCGCCACAGCGCGGCGACGACTTCCTCGGCGACCGCGATCACGTCCTCGGAGTCGACGAAGCTCATCTCGAGGTCCAGCTGGGTGAACTCGGGCTGGCGATCGGCGCGGAAGTCCTCGTCGCGGTAGCACCGCGCGATCTGGTAGTAGCGCTCCATGCCCGCGACCATGAGCAGCTGCTTGAACAGCTGCGGGCTCTGCGGCAGCGCGTAGAACGATCCCGGCTGCAGCCGTGCCGGCACCAGGAAGTCGCGCGCACCCTCCGGGGTCGAACGGGTCATCGTCGGCGTCTCGATCTCGACGAAGTCGTGGCGCGCCAGCACCTCGCGCGCGGCGGCGTTCGCCTTGGAGCGCAGCCGGATGGCTTGGCCCGGCCCGTCGCGGCGCAGGTCGAGGTAGCGGTACTTGAGGCGCGCCTCCTCGCCGGCCTGCTCGTCGAGTTGGAACGGCAGCGGCGCGCTCTCCCCCAGCACGGTCAGCGAGGTCGCGTTGACCTCGATCTCGCCGGTCGCGATCTCCGGGTTGGCGTTACCTTCGGGGCGGATCTCCACCACACCGTCGATGGCGATGCAGAACTCGGCGCGCAACCGGTGCGCCGCCTCCAGGACTTGACCCTTCTCAAGGCCTTCGCGGAACACCACCTGCGACACTCCCGACGCGTCGCGCAGATCGATGAAGATGACACCGCCGTGGTCGCGGCGACGCGCCACCCAGCCGGCCAACGTCACCTTCTGACCGGCGTCGGCGGGCCGCAACGATCCGGCGGCATGACTGCGCAGCACTCAAACTCCTGAGGAAATCGCCTGACAAGACAACTGCCCAAGTGTAGAGGGGCCGAATTCGCCGGTAACTTGGCGCTGTGGATGAGCGCTCGCGCGAAGACCCTGGCTCTGCGACCCGTATCGCGCTCGTCGGACCCGGTGCGATCGGTTCGACGGTCGCCGCCCTGCTGTACGCGGCCGGCCACGCGGTGACTCTGTGCGGCCGCACGCCGCGCGACTCCATTGAGGTCGTCTCCGACGACCGCGACCCGATCGTGGTGCCCGGTCCGGTGCTGACCGACCCGGCCGTCGTCGACGGGCCGGTCGACGTGGTGCTGCTGGCGGTGAAGGACACCCAGAACGAGCAGTCGGCCGGATGGCTGGCGAAGTTGTGCGACGAACGCACCGTGGTGTGCGCGCTGCAGAACGGCGTCGAACAGGTCGAGCGCGTCGGCCGCTACTGCCCGGCGTCGACGGTGGTGCCTGCGGCCGTGTGGATTTCGGCGGAGCCGACGGCGCAGGGTCTTGTGCGGCTGCGCACGGGTGCGCGCCTGGTGCTGCCGGACATCGCGGCGGCGCGGACGCTGGCGGATCTGTTCAACGGCAGCGCGGTCGCGGTCGAGATCGATCCGAACTTCCTCGACGCGGCGTGGCACAAGCTTCTGGTGAACGCCGTCGTGGGGTTCATGGTGCTCAGCGGCCGCCGGTCGGGCATGTTCCGCCGCGACGACGTCGGCGGCCTGGCCCGCCGCTACCTGGCGGAGTGCCTCGCGGTCGCGCGTGCCGAGGGCGCGAACCTGGGCGACGAGGTGATCGACGACATCGTCGGGCTGCTCGCGAAGTCGCCGGAGGACATCACGACCTCGATGCTGACCGACCGCGAGGCCGGGCGGCAGCTCGAGTGGGACATCCGCAACGGCGTGATCGCCCGCAAGGGCGCCGCGCACGGGCTGAGCACGCCGATCAGCGAGGTGCTGGTGCCGCTGCTGGCGGCGGCGAGCGACGGGCCCGGCTAGACACTGTCCTCTACTGTGTGTGGTCATGCACCCGTGCGAACGCGTCGACCTGGGGTTCATCGAGACCGCGCCGTTCCGGTTCGTCAGCACCGTCGACCTCGCGATCACACCCGAGCAACTCTTCGAGGTGCTCGCCGATGCAGAGTCCTGGCCACACTGGGCCACGGTGATCACCGAGGTGACCTGGACGAGCCCAGAGCCGCGCGGCGACGCCGTTGGGCTTCATCGCCATCACCCACGTCAGGTGACAGCCCTGCGGCGTCTGCACCACCC
>NZ_LZJE01000355.1:0-721 GCF_001666865.1 Mycobacterium sp. E136 | reverse complement strand
CACCAAGCGAACCGACTAGCCAACGATGGGGCCAAAATTCATGCCGACCCCGGGGCCAAGTCACTTGACGAGACGCAGTCTCTCGAAGAATCACGCGATGACCTTCATTCATTCGGCTACGACACGCCGGCACCGCTAATCAGGTCCCGACTCGTACACCACCTTGGTGGACGCAACCTGCCCCTGTTCAGAGTCGGTTGATCGTTGACGTTTCTGTGTCGGTTGATCCTTGACACTCTTGTGTTGTGTCAGCCCTGACCGCTTCTGCGTAGGGCCCGCTTGTTTCGTACCTCGCCGTGACTGGTGCGGGGGGCGGTTTTGACCAGTTCATCACCGACCCAGAACCGCAGAAGGTTGCCGTCGACGTGGACATCGCAGCGTTGTCCGGCCCAGTGTTGGCCGATGCAAACCTGCTGCCATGACACGCAGACCACCCCGTTGGTGGTGACCCTGCGTGACACCCAATCTGAGCCCTGTCGTTGGTGCGCTCGAGCCGATTGCGAGGTCGACGGCGACGCTGCCGGCGCCCCGGCGGTGAAGCGCTGGGCAGGGATGTCCATCTTCAGCGACTGGTGCGGTCGGTTGGTGTTGTAGTCCTCGACCCACTCATCCTGTCGGCTCCGGTCGAATCTTGAGCAGTTTTCTCCGGTCGAAAAGTGAGCAGGTGTTACGGGGTTGAGTCTGCCTGACGGTCGGCTTCGACGGAGGGCAGGGACTCGAT
>NZ_LZJE01000354.1:0-61754 GCF_001666865.1 Mycobacterium sp. E136 | reverse complement strand
CACGGTGCATCCGCTTGAGCCGCTCCCCCTCCTCCGCGCGGTCGTGCGGATCGCCCCAGATCGCCAGGAACGCCGAGAACCCACTTCGCACCCCTCGATCCGCGAAGTTGGCCTCGAAGCGGCCGGTCTTGTCCACCGCGGCGGCCACCGGCACCAGCGCCACCTCGTCGAAGGCGGCGGCGCCGAAGAACCCACCGAAGGCGCTGCCGCTGTGTTTGCGGAACTCCCGCATGACTTTCGGACGCACCCCGTCGGCCGTCTTACGTACAGGTAGTGCCTCGGCCGTCTGGGTCATGTCGCCTCCGATGCGCGTTGACACAGAGACTAGTGATTTGTGTCAACGTGTCAATGGATGGCAGGCGCGCACCCGGTCGATCCACCATCGGCGGCGCTCGGGCGTCGCGGCCAGCCCCGAGAGCCGCGCCGGATCGGGGGTCACTGGAGCGACAAGCAGGTGTCCGTCCTCGGCGTTCCTGGCGATCTGGGGCGATCCGCACGACCGCGCGGAGGAGGGGGAGCGGCTCAAGCGGATGCACCGTGAGGTCCGCGGCCGCGGTGACGGCGCCTTCACCGATGTGCGGTACAGCGCGCTCGACCCGCGGCTGTGGAACTGGATCGCGGTCAGTGGTCTGTTCCTGGTGCTGAACTCGTTCACCCCGTGCACCGGCATCACCATGACCGCAGCCGAGAGGGAAGCGGCATATCAGCAGTTGCTCGAGGCCTTCCGCTCCCTCGAGCTGCCGGGCAACAACGCCAAACTGCCCGCGAGCTACGACGAAGCCGCGCGCTACTACGACATGATGGTCGATACGGCGCTGGCGGACAACGAGTTTCTGACGCGGGTCACCGACGGCCTGACGAAGCTGCCGTTGCCGACGCTGCTGATCCCGCCGGCGATGCGGCGCCTGTTGACCCCGCCGTGGCTGCTGGTGCGGCCCGTGGTCGGCCGGGTCGTGAAGATCTGCTCGTTCGGGATCATGCACCCCGGCGTTCGTGAGCTGACGGGGTTCCGCTGGCAGGACCGTCACGAACGCGAATTCGAGCTGTACACCCGGGTGCTCCAGCTGGCGTGGCGGGTGTTGCCGGAGAAGGTGACGTTGATTCCGTTGGCGCGCAACAGGTTGGAGTACGAGAAGCTGGTACGGTTCCACCGTTCGGTCGCGCTGGATTCGTTCGCCCCGCCCGCGGGGTGTCCGGCAGGTCGGCAGGCATAACCTAGACCGATGCGACGGCTCCGCAACACCGACAGCCGCACCGAGCAGGAGGCCGCGATCCTCAAGGCGGCCGCCGAAGAGGTGGCGCTCGTCGGTGTCGGCAGGGCCAGCATGGACGTCATCGCACGCCAGGCGGGCGTCAGCCGCAGCACGCTGTATCGCCGGTTTCCCAGCCGTGACGTGCTGATCACCGAACTTGGCAGGCAGACATTCGATTTCGCGATGGCACGGCTGCAGACCGTTGGCATCGACGCGGGCGCGAAGGAGGCCGCGGTCGCCGCGTTCTGCGAAGGCCTGCGCCTGCTGAGCACCGAACCGGTGATGCGCCGGTTCCTGCGCCTCGACGGCGACCTGTCGGCGATGTCCGGCATGTTCGACGAGGCCGAGGACTTCCTCGAAAGCGCGTCGGCGGCGATGGCAAGGGCGCTGCGGGCCGCCGGCGCGACGATGCCCGACGCGGACCTGCTGGCGGTCAGCGAACTGCACATCCGGCTGGCCTGCTCGCTGGCGCAGGTGCGCACACCGGTGCTCGACGTCAACGACGGCAACGCGGTCCGCGCGTATGCGCTCAAACACCTCGCCCCGCTCGTGTGGTGAGCTGACGCAGGCTCTGACCTACATGTCCTGATCTGTGGGATACATGGCGTAGACGCCACGGCGCTGGTGGCCAACACTGGGTTCATGCGATCGGTGGTGATTCTCGGTTTCGCCGGTGTCCAGGCTCTCGACCTGGTCGGACCGTTCGAGGTGTTCACGGGCGCCTCCCGATATGTGCAAGAGCACGGACGCGAGGGATATGACGCCAGGGTGGTGACCCTCGACGGTGAACCCGCGACCACCGGCACCGGGCTCGCGCTCGTCGCCGAACCGCTGCCGGATCCGCGCGAACCGATCGACACGCTCGTCCTGCCCGGCGGCGTCGGCGTTCACGACGCGCGGACCAACCTCGACCTGGTGAACTGGATCCAGACCGTCGCGCAGAACTGCCGCCGGATCGTCAGCGTGTGCACCGGCGCCTTCCTCGCCGCCGAGGCCGGCCTGCTCGACGGCTGCACCGCCACCACGCACTGGGCCTACACCGAGCGGTTCGCGCGCGAATTCCCCAGGGTGACGGTCGATCCCGAACCGATCTTCGTGCGCAGCAACGAGCGCACCTGGACCGCGGCCGGTGTCACCGCGGGTATCGACCTCGCGCTGTCGCTGGTCGAGGACGACCACGGCACCGACGTCGCGCAGACCGTCGCCCGCTGGCTGGTCATGTACCTGCGCAGGCCGGGCGGCCAGACGCAGTTCGCCGCGCCGGTGTGGATGCCGCGCGCCAAGAGGGCGCCGATTCGCGAGGTGCAGGAGGCGATCGAGACCGAACCCGGTGGGGCGCACAGCATCACGGAGCTGGCACGCCGCGCCGCGATGAGCCCGCGACACTTCACGCGGCTGTTCACTGAAGAGGTCGGCGAGGCGCCGGGCGCCTACGTCGAACGGATCCGCACCGAGGCCGCCCGCCGCCAGCTCGAAGAGACCGACGACACCGTCACCGTGATCGCCGCGCGATGCGGGTTCGGCAGCGCCGAATCGCTGCGACGCAACTTCGTTCGCCGCCTCGGCATCTCGCCCGACCAATACCGCAAGACCTTCGCCTGACAAGGAGACAACCCATGACCCAGATCGCGATCATGTTGTACCCCGGGTACACCGCGCTCGACTTCATCGGCCCCTACGACGTGCTGCGCAACCTGCCCGACGCCGAGGTGCGCTTCGTCTGGCACGAACCGGGACCGATCGAGGCGGACTCCGGCGTACTGCTCGTCGGCGCCACCCATTCGTTCGACGAGACCCCCTCGCCCGACATCATCCTGATCCCCGGCGGGCTGACAAGCTTCCAGCACGCCCGCGACGAGAAGGTCCTCGACTGGGTGCGCACGGCCCACGAGACGTCGACCTGGACGACGTCGGTGTGCTCAGGGTCGGTGATCCTCGCCGCGGCGGGCGTACTCGACGGCCGCCGCGCGACGTCGCACTGGATGGCGCTGCCGATGCTCAAACCGTTCGGCGTCGACACCGTCTCCGACCAACGCGTGGTACACGAGGGCAAGATCGTCACCGCCGCCGGGGTCTCCGCCGGCATCGACCTCGGCCTGTGGCTCTACGGACAGATCGCCGGCGACGCTAAGGCCAAGGCGGTGCAACTCGTCATCGAATACGACCCGCAACCGCCCTACGACTCCGGGCACATGTCGAAGGCGTCGGCCGCGACCAAGGCGACCGCGTCGACCTTGTTGAGCCGCGACACCGTCAAGCAGGGGCAGCTTGCGCCGACGGTGGCGCTGTTGTGGACCGCCGCGCTACAACGGGTGCGCAAGAAAGCCGTCTCGACGCGCTGACACCCGGCGTCTCTGAGATACCGTCGCGAGCATGGGGATACCCGAAGTCCGACCCGATCCGCCGACACCGCTCGTCCGCGCAGGCGCCCGTCTCATGGGCACAGCGCCCGCCCGATGGTTCCTGGGCCGCATCGGCTGGCGGATCGACCGCGCCGTGATCAAGCTGACCAACGGCCACGTGTCGATGTCACTGGTGCTCCCGGAGGTGCTGTTGACGCACACCGGCGCAAAGTCGGGGCAGCAGCGCAGCACACCGCTCACCTACTTCACCGACGCCGGACGCGTGATCGTCATCGCCTCCAACTACGGCGGCGACCGACATCCGGCGTGGTTCCACAACGTCAAAGCCAATCCGCGGGTGACGCTGTCCGCCCGCGGCTACCGGGGCACGTTCGTCGGCGAGGAGGTCACCGGGGCCGAGCGCGACCGGCTGTTCGGGCTGGCCAAGCAGTTCGTCCCGAACTACGCCGACTACGAGAAGCGCGCCGGAAAGCGGCGCATCCCGGTCGTCGCATTCACCGAAGCGAAGGCGTAGCTCTCAGCCGTCGGCGTGTGAGCGCTCGGTCAGCTCCTCGAGGGCCGCAGTGAAGGCGCGGGCACCTTGCATCAGCGCCGCGATGTCGGCCTCGGTCATGCGCTGGGTGACCGCGCCGAACGCCTCGACGCGCAGCCCGATCAGCTCGTCGAGTACCGCGCGTCCCGCGTCGGTCAACTCGAGCAGCGTGGCGCGGCGGTTGGTGGGAGCGACGCGGCGAGTGATGTAACCGGCGTCGGCGAGGCGGTCGCTGAGCCTGCTCGCGGTGGACGGCAGGAGTCCCAGTTCGTCACCCAGTTCGGTGACCAGGCTCGGGCCCAGCCGATCCAGTGCCTGCAGCGCACGCAGCGGCGCGAGGCCGATCCGCTGCTCCATCTGTTCGAGCGCGGATACGTTCAGCGCGAGAAGCCCGCGGGTGGCGCGCTCGAGCTCCGATAAGTTGGCCTCGGCGGGTCTGTTGGTCGACGGCATCGCTTCCTCCCGTCCCGCAACGGTATTCGACCGCGCACCGTCGTGCGTCATCTTCATCTTCGTGGCTTGAGCTCCGGCAGCTCGTACTCCGGCAGCGTGATGTCGTCACGCAGGGTCCGGCTCATCACCAGGTTTCCGACCGGCGGGAAGTCGAAAGTGCGTATCGCCAAGTTGCGCAACCAGATACCGAGCTTGGTGCGGGTCGCGAAGAAGGAGACGAACCGCTGCGCGCCGTCCTGCTTGGCCTCGATGAAGCCGCGCAGCCGATTCTCATACGCCTTGAACGCGGCGCCGATGTCGTCACCCGCCCGGGTCAGCTCACCGGCGAGGACGTACGCCTCGGCGATGGCCAGTCCGGTGCCCTCGCCCGCCAGTAACGAGACACACGCCGCCGCGTCGCCGATCAGCGCGACGCGGCCTGCCGACCAGCTGTCCATGCGAATCTGGCTGACCACGTCGAGATAGATGTCGTCGACGCCGTCGAGGGCTTCGAGAATCCGCGCCGACTCCCAACCGGCGTCGGCGAACTCCCTGCGCAGCAGCGCTTTACAGGAATCGAGGTCGGCGGGCAGGGTGGGCGTCGGCGAGCGGAAGATGAACAGCACCAGCGTGCGGTCGCCGCGCAGCGTGAACCTGCCGATCTGACGGTCGGGCACGTTGTGCGTCACGTACACCAGGTCGTCGGTTGGCCGGTAACCGTCGAGCACACACGCCGCGACCTGGCAGCCGAGATAGTGCTCGTAGCGCGCTTCGGGGCCGAAGGCCAGCGCCCGGACATTGGAGTGCAACCCGTCCGCGCCGATCACCATGTCGAAGTGCCGCGGTGGGCAGTGCTCGAACTCGACCGCGACGCCATCGGCTCGGTTGTCCAAAGCGGTGATGCTCTCGGAGTAGACGGTCTCGATGTCGTGCTCAACGGTCCGGTAGATCGCGGCAGCCAGGTCGCCACGGGCCAGGCTGACATAGCGGTCGCCGACCGCGCGGCGCAGCGGATCGACCCGCAGCCGCGCCGACGCCCGGCCCTCGTCGTCGACGATGCGTAGTTCGCGCACGCGGTAGCCGGCCGTGAGGAGGTCGTCCTCGATGCCCATCTTCTGGGTGATCGCGTAGCCGAGGCCCCAGAAGTCGATCAGATATCCGCCGGTGCGAAAGGTCGGCGCCTTCTCGATCAGGGTGATGTCGTGCCCGGCGCGCAACATCCAGTGGGCGAAGGCCGGTCCGGCGACGCCAGCGCCGCTGATGGCGATCTTCATTTCACATTCCTCCTCGGAATCGTCGAGGGATCGGTGATAATTGATGCTACACGCAAATCGTGCGAAATGCACGATCTTCCCGACGGCCCCGGGCCGCGCCCCGCCGAGGGAACTTGAGTACCGTCGTTCGAGTGAATTTGGCCTACGACGATCGCGGTAGCGGCCCATCGGTCCTGTTCATCGCCGGTCACGGCGGTGCGGGCCGAACCTGGCACCTGAATCAGGTGCCCGAGTTCCAGCGCGCCGGCTACCGCTGCATCACGTTCGACAACCGCGGGGTGGGCGCCACCGAGAACGCCACCGGCTTCACCACCGAGACGATGGTCTCCGACACGGCGGCGCTGATCGAGAAGCTCGACGCGGCGCCGGTGCGCATCGTGGCGGTGTCGATGGGGTCGTTCATCGCCCAGGAGCTGATGGTCGCCCGTCCCGATCTGGTCGACCGCGCGGTGCTGATGGCCACGCGCGGCCGCGAGGACCGGACCCGCGAATTCTTCCGCGACGCCGAGCGCGAGCTCGCCGACTCTCGAGTCGAGCTGCCCCCGATGTACGACGCGAAAACCCGTCTGCTGGAGAGCTTTTCGCCCAAGACGCTCAACGATGACGTCAAGGTTCGCGACTGGATCGACATGTTCACCATGTGGCCGACCAAGGCCACACCGGGCGGGCGTGCGCAGATCGAGGTGCGGCCGCAGGGCAACCGGCTGCCCGCTTACCGAAGTATTACGGCGCCGACGTTGGTCATCGGGTTCGCCGACGACCTGGTGCTCCCGCCGCACCTGAGCCGGGAGGTCGCCGATGCCATCCCGAACGGCCGCTACCTGGAGATTCCCGACGCCGGTCACCTCGGTTTCCTCGAGCATCCGGACAAGGTCAACAAAGCGGCGCTCGATTTCTTCGCCGATAGGCTGTAGTGGTGAACCCCTCGACCGCGCAGGCCCGCGTGGTCGTCGACGAACTGATTCGCGGCGGCGTACGGGATGTCGTGTTGTGCCCGGGCTCGCGCAACGCCCCGCTGGCCTTCGCGCTGCAGGACGCCGACCGCGCCGGCCGGCTGCGGCTGCACGTCCGGATCGACGAGCGCACCGCGGGCTTTCTAGCCATCGGGCTGGCGATCGCCGAACGCGCCCCGGTCTGCATCGCGATGACGTCGGGGACCGCGGTGGCCAACCTCGGACCGGCCGTCGTCGAGGCGAACTACGCGCGGGTCCCGCTGGTCGTGCTGAGCGCGAACCGGCCTTATGAACTGCTGGGCACCGGCGCGAACCAGACGTTCGAACAGCTGGGGTATTTCGGCACGCAGGTGCGGGCGTCGATCAGCCTGGGCCTGGCCGAGGAGTCGCCGGAACACCTCGATTCGCTCAACGCGCAGTGGCGTTCGGCGGTGTGCCGAATCCTGGTTGCCGCCAGAGGTTCTCGATCCGCGAATGCGGGCCCGGTGCAATTCGACATTCCGCTGCGGGAGCCGCTTGTGCCCGACGCGGACGAGTCGGTGACCTACGTTCCGGAGGGCAGGCCGGGCGGCAAGCCGTGGACGTACACCCCGCCGGTGACCTTCGACCAGCCGCTCGACATCGACCTGACGCCGGACACCGTCGTGATCGCAGGGCACGGTGCGGGCGAGCACCCGAACCTCGCCGCGCTGCCGACCGTCTCTGAGCCGACGGCACCGCCCGCCGACAACCCGCTGCACCCGTTCGCGCTGCGGCTGGTGCGGCCCAAGCAGGTCATCATGCTCGGCCGCCCGACGCTGCACCGGCCGGTGTCGGCGCTGCTGGCCGACCCGTCGGTGCCGGTATACGCGCTGACCACGGGTCCCCGCTGGCCCGACGTGTCGGGGAACTCGCAGGCCACCGGCACCCGCGCCGTCACCACGGGCGCTCCGGACTCCGCCTGGCTGGACCGGTGTGCCGAGGTGCACCGGCACGCGATGGAGGCGGTCCGCTCTCAGCTGCGGGCGCATCCGCTCAAAACCGGTCTGCACGTGGCCGCCGCGGTGGCCGACGCCGTCCGGCCCGGCGATCAGCTGGTGTTGGGGGCGTCGAATCCGGTGCGCGATGCGGCGCTCGTCGGCCTGGACACCCACGGGCTGAAGGTGCGTTCGAACCGGGGCGTGGCGGGTATCGACGGGACGGTGTCGACGGCGATCGGCGCCGCGCTCGCGCACGATGGCCGAACGATCGCGCTGCTGGGTGACCTGACGTTCGTCCACGACAGTTCGGGGTTGTTGATCGGTCCGACGGAACCGACGCCGCGCAACCTGACGATCGTGGTGTCCAACGACAACGGCGGCGGCATCTTCGAATTGCTCGAACAGGGCGATCCGCGGTTCTCCGACGTGTCGTCGCGGATCTTCGGCACCCCGCACGACGTGGACGTCGGCGCGTTGTGCCGGGCGTATCACGTGGAGAGCCGACAGCTGGAGGCCGACGATCTGGTCGAGGCGCTCAACGAACCGCACGACGGGATGCGGGTGTTGGAGGTGAAGGCCGACCGGTCGTCGCTGCGAGCGCTGCACGCATCGATCAAGGCTGCCCTGTGAGCGGAGCGAACGATTCAGCCCCTGTGAGCGAAGCGAACGATTCAACCCCTGTGAGCGGAGCGGACAGGTTTGCTCCGGTGAGGGCCGCCGTCGTGGACCGCCTCGCCACCTCCACCCGGTGGGCGCGCCGGTTCCTGCCCCGGCTCACCGCCGACCCGAACGAGTCGCGCCGACAGCGGGTGTTCCGCCGGATCCGGGTGGGGATCGTGATCATCGCGTGCCTGGTGACGCTGCAGTCGGTGCTGATGGTGTTGGGCGCGTGGCGCAATGACCGCCAGATCTCGCGGCACATGGGGGTGGCCGCCGCCGAGGTGCTCGACGCCGGACCGCGCCGGTCGACGATCGAGTTCGTCACTCCGGACCGCGTGACCTATCGCCCCGAGCTCGGAGTGCTCTATCCGTCGGAGCTCGAGACGGGGATGAACATCTACGTCGAATACGACAAGAACAACCCGGATCTTGTTCGCGTGCAACACCGCAACGCGGCGTTGGCGATCATCCCGGCGAGTTCCATCGCGGTGGTGGGCTGGCTGATCGCGAGCGCCGCGCTGGCCGGGGTGACGCTGATCGAGCGCCGACGGCCGCAGCGCGCGACTCCTGATCCGGAGCCGGCCGCGGAAGTCACGACTGGATGAGCTTGTCGAGCCAGTCGTTGTCGTAGATGTCGAGCTTCTCGCTGGAGACCAGGTCGTAGACCGTCGGTGTACCAGCGGCCCCGGGATCGACGTCGAACAGGAAACCGAAGTTGTTCTCGTCCATCTCCGGCACGTTGACCGCCGACCCGCCGCTCGCGATCCGCTTGATCGCCTTGTCGGGCATGCCCGCCGAGCGCGCCATGTCGGCCATTTCGTCGTCGCTCGGTCCGGGCCCGCCCGGATCCTGGTGGGCCCAAAGCTCTTCGACGAACCGCTGGAACTGCGTGCCCGTCGCGCCGCTACCGGTCGCGAGGAACAGCGCGTTGCTCACCCGTGCCGAGTACCCATGGCTCACTTCGTCGAGGAAGATCAACGGCCGGTAGGTGACGTTGAGTTGACCGACGCCGATGTAGTAGGCGAGTTGATCGCCGAAGTCGGCTTGCAGGTCGGCGCAGTGGCTGCACTGCGGTTCGGTGAAGATCTCGATGCGGGCCGGGGCGTCATCGAAACCGGCGACCACGCCGTAACCGTCTTCGCTGACCTTCAGCGGAGGCTGCGCCGGATCGCGCTGCGCGGTCCCTGCGACGTGGCTGGTGCAGCCGACGGCCGCGAGCGCCATGATGAACGCCACGGCCGCTAGTGCCCGGGGGATTCGCATGTCAACCGCCCTTTCTTTGGTCCGCACGATACTCGACGGAAACGCTTCGCAGCGCCCGTTGGCGCACCAGCTTTTCGTGTGCCATACGCCTGCGTGCAATCTTCGCGACAGGTCGCGCTGAGACGATTCGGGCGTGCGCGTGGCAATCGTCGCAGAATCGTTCCTCCCGAATGTCAACGGCGTCACCAATTCGGTGCTGCGGGTGATCGAACACCTGCGTCGCACCGGACACGAAACCCTCGTCATCGCTCCCGACAACCCGCGAGGGCAGCCGCCCGCGGACCGTGTGCACGACGGCGTCCGCGTGCACCGTGTGCCGTCGCGGATGTTCCCGAAAGTCACGTCGCTACCGCTCGGCGTGCCGCGGCCCCGGATCGTCGGTGTGCTAAGGGGATTCGACCCCGACATCGTGCATCTGGCGTCGCCGGCGCTGCTCGGCTACGGGGGGCTGCACGCCGCACGCCGCCTCCGCGTGCCGACCGTGGCCGTATTCCAGACCGACGTCGCGGGATTCGCCGAGAGTTACGGCGTCGGCTTCACCGCCCGCGCCGCATGGGCGTGGACGCGGCACCTGCACAGCCGCGCCGACAGGACCCTCGCGCCGTCCACCGCCGCGATGGAAGACCTGACCACGCACGGCATTCCGCGGGTGCACAAGTGGGGAAGGGGTGTCGACATCACGGGGTTTGCACCCTCGGCGCGCGATGAGGCCCTGCGGCGTCGGTGGTCGCCTCTCGGCAGGCCGATTGTCGGATTTGTCGGGCGGCTGGCTCCGGAGAAACATGTCGAACGCCTGGCGGTGCTCGCACGCCGGGACGATCTGCAGTTGGTCGTCGTCGGCGATGGCGTCGACCGGCCGAAGCTCGAAAAGCTCCTGCCGTCAGCCGTTTTCACCGGCGCGCT
Organism: Mycobacterium sp. E136; assembly: GCF_001666865.1. Taxonomy (NCBI): domain Bacteria; kingdom Bacillati; phylum Actinomycetota; class Actinomycetes; order Mycobacteriales; family Mycobacteriaceae; genus Mycobacterium; species Mycobacterium sp. E136. The sequence goes on along the minus strand of NZ_LZJE01000354.1, from coordinate 51,162 downwards.
GTACGGTGCCGAGCTGGCCGCAGCGTACGCCAGCATGGACGTGTTCGTGCATCCCGGTGAACATGAGACGTTCTGTCAGGCCGTCCAGGAGGCGATGGCGTCCGGGTTGCCGGTCGTCGCCCCGAACGCCGGCGGACCGCGAGACCTCGTCGCCCCTTACCGCACCGGGCTGCTGCTCGATGTCGACGAGTTCGAGGCCCGCCTGGCCGACTCCGTCGACCATCTGATCGCCGAGCGGCAACGCTATTCGATCGCCGCGCGCCGCAGCGTGCTGACCCGGACGTGGCCGTCGATCTGCGACGAACTCCTGGCGCACTACGAAGCCGTCATCGGCCAACGGCACCGCCGCGTCGCATAACCGCACCCCTTGCGGCGCGCCCCCCTTCCCGGCGAGTAGACGCGAAACTGCCGCAATTCCGCCGAAAAGGGGCAGGTTTACGTCTGCTCGCGGGAGGAGTCGGGCACGCTCCTAGCCCTGCGCCTCGACCGCGACCGGCTGCCATTCCTCCCACGTCTTGAGCCGGTTCTCGTAGTCAGCCTTGGCCAACTGCAGCGGCAACTCGCCGAAAAACACCCGCAGCGGCGGGTTTTCGGCGTCGACGACCTTGAGCAGCGCCCGCGACGACGCCTGCGGATCACCCGGCTTGGCCACCCGCTGGCTGCGGATCCGGTCGGCTTCCTCGTGCACCTCTTTGTAATCGGGCAGCGGCGTCGACCGGCGCGACGACGAGCCCGCCCAGTCTGTCGCGAACCCGCCCGGCTCGATCAACGTGACGTGCACCCCGAACGCCGCCACTTCCTGGGCCAGCGCCTGTGAGAACCCTTCCAGCGCCCACTTTGACGCGTGATAGATACCGACGTTCTGGAACGCGACGATCCCGCCGATCGACGACACCTGGATGATGTGCCCGCTGCGCTGCGCTCGCAGATACGGCAACGCGGCCTGCGTGATCCACAGCGCGCCGAAGACGTTCGTCTCGATCTGGTCGCGCGCCTCCCGCTCGGTCACCTCCTCGATGAAGCCGAAGTGCCCGTAGCCAGCGTTGTTGACGACGATGTCCAGTCGGCCGAAGTGATCGTGGGCCTGCTTGACCGCCGCGAAGTCCGCGTCGCGGTCGGTCACGTCCAGAGCCAGGGGCAGCAACGAGTCGCCGTACTCCTCGACCAGATCGTCCAGCGAGGAGACGTTGCGGGCCGTGGCCGCGACCTTGTCGCCGCGCTCCAGCGCCGCGATCGTCCATTCGCGTCCGAAGCCCCGCGATGTCCCGGTGATGAACCAAACCTTTTCGCTCATGCTCCTATATCCCCTGTCGACGGGCTCTGCATTCCCGCTTGGAGCATCTTCACAGCTACGGTGGCCTCATGAGCCGCGCGACGCTGGAGAAGGACCCCCGCGATGTGGCGTCGATGTTCGACGCGGTGGCGCGGCGCTACGACCTGACCAACACCGTGATGTCGCTGGGTCAGGACCGGTTCTGGCGGCGAGCGACGCGTGCCGCACTGGGCATCGGCCCACAGGACATCGTCCTCGACCTCGCGGCGGGCACCGCTGTGTCGACGGTCGAGTTGGCCAGTTCAGGGGCGTGGTGCGTGGCCGCGGATTTCTCCGTCGGCATGCTGGCCGCCGGGGCCGACCGCGACGTGCCGAAGGTCGCAGGTGACGCGACGCGACTGCCGTTCGGCGACGGTGTGTTCGACGCGGTAACCATCAGCTTCGGTCTGCGCAACGTGGTCGACCACGTGGCTGGTCTGCGCGAGATGGCGCGCGTCACCCGGCCCGGCGGGCGGTTGGTGGTGTGCGAGTTCTCCACGCCGACGAACGGGCTGTTCGCGACGGTGTACAAGGAGTACCTGATGCAGGCGCTGCCGAGGATCGCCCGTGCGGTGTCCTCAAATCCGGAGGCCTACGTCTACCTGGCCGAGTCGATCCGCGCATGGCCCGACCAGACGCACCTGGCGCGTCAGATCGCCGATGCCGGTTGGTCGTCGGTGCGCTGGCGCAACCTCACCGGCGGCATCGTCGCCCTGCACGCCGCCACCAAGCCGCTGCGCTGATTACCGGTCGGGCGCCGCGACGCCGCGCTACGGTCTGGGCATGCACGGACGCCTGATCGACCCGGACGCCACCCTCGCCACCGATCCCCGCGCAGACCCGCGAATGGTGAAGGCGTTCGCGCAGTTCGGCCTCGACGGCCGGCTGCCGGCCGCGCCGCTGACCGTCGACTCACCGCTCGAGGAACGCATCGCGTTCGCGACCATGAGCGAGCAGGGAATGGGCGCGATCCTCGAAGCGATGGCCAAGGATCTGCCCGAGGTGTCCGGCGTGGCCACGTCGACGACGACGATCCCCGGGCCCGACGGCAACGACATCACGCTCTACGTCAGCCGCCCCGACGATGCGAGCGACCCGCTGCCCGCGGTCGTGCATCTGCACGGAGGCGGGATGGCGCTCGGGAGCGCGGCCGACATCGGCTACATCAGGATCCGCGAATGCGTCGCCGCCACCGGCCTCGTCGTGGTCGGCGTCGAGTTCCGCAACTCCGGAGGCGAACTCGGTCCGCATCCGTTCCCGGCCGGTCTCAACGACTGTGCGGCCGCGGTGCGCTGGGTGGCCGCCCATCGCGCCGAACTCGGTGTCGCCCATCTGATCGTGTCGGGGGAGTCCGGCGGTGGCAACCTCACACTGACCGTCGCGCACAAGGCCAAACGTGAGGGCTGGCTGGACGAGATCGCCGGGTTCTACGCGCAGTGCCCATACATTTCCAACCGCTGGCTCGAGGAGTGTGAGGATTTGCCGTCGCTGGCCGAGAACGACGAGTACTTCGTCAGTCGCCAACAGCTCGCGCTGCTGGGTTCGATCTACAACCCCGACGGTTCCCATGCCGACGACGCGACGTGTTGGGCGTCCGTGGCCACCGATGAGGAGCTCAACGGTCTACCGCCCCATGTTATTTCGGTCAACGAGCTGGACCCGCTCCGCGACGAGGGTCTGGCGTACTACCGCCGCTTGGTGCGGGCTGGCGTACCCGCGGTGGGTCGAGTGGTCGCGGGCACCTGTCACGGCGGAGACCTGCTCTGCGGCGCTTACATGCCCGAGGTGTTCGACGCATCCATCCGCGACGTCAGCGGATTCGCGAAATCGTTGGGTTAATCCTCGTCGGCCGCGATCGCGGCCTGCTGGCCGCCGTTGGCCGGTGGAGCGCTGTTGACTGCCGGTAGGGGCGGTTCCGACTTGGCGTTCGACGACGGCTTTCCGGTCGCCCCTCGATACGGTGTGCACACCCCGATGTAAGGCACGTCCTGACACGGTCCTTGCGGTAATGCGGGCGCAGCGGGGGCAGAGAACAGTGCGGCAGCGCCGACCGCGAACGCCGCGACCGCCGACCGAACCGTCAGAGCGAGCATCGTTGGTTTCCTTCCGCTGATGCCTATGTGAACGCCGTTGCGCTTCAGGGTAATCCCTGCGCGACGCCGAAAATAGGTAATCTAGCTGGGCTTACAGTTAGCCTGCTTATGAATCCTCGTCGCTGCGGGTGTCCCACAGTCGCTCCGTCTGCGGCCCGACGTCAGGGTCGTGCGTCTGCTGGAAGTTGCGTCCACCGCGCCCGAAGGTCGCGAGAACCGCTGGGGGAACGTCGGGTTCGAGTATCGGCTCGCCGAGCCAGTGGCACGGCCGCACATGCACCAAGTCGACCGCGACGGCGGCAGCGTCGTCGTCGCGGCGGTACGGGCCGTCGATGCGCCCCAGCCAGTACAGCCCGTCCGCATCGCGGGTCCACACGAACGCGCCGCTTTCGACATCGGCCAACCGTTCGATACGCCGAGCCAGCCGCTCGCCGAACCCCACGTCGCCGAACCCGACGACGCCCGTCGCCAGCGCCCTGTCCAGCGACGCCTGCGGGTCGATGTCGTCATCGCGGGATCGCATCGGAGCCCGGTACACGGCGGCCATCCGCGTTATTCTGCCTGCGACATGGAGACGTTCAAGCGCTACCTGATGTTTCAGGGCATGATGTTCGTCTTCGGCATCGTCGGGCCGATCTTCCTCATCATGTACTTCGCGTCCCAACCGGATCCGACGGTGCGGTGGGCGTACTGGATCGGGCTCTTCATCACGACCGCCGATGTCCTGATTGCCTTGGGGCTCACGGCTTCTACCCAGACGAATGAGAAGTCCGGCGTCGCGGTGAAGCTGCTCGAGCGCGGCGAGAGAGACTAGCCGAACGGCGCCCGCTCGTCGATACGCCGCGACAGCCGGCCGGCACCGCGCCACACCCTGGCGGTCCAGTCCTCGTCCTCGTCGGTCACGAAGTTGCCCATCACCCGCACCGCGATGTTCATCAGAGCCGCCGACCGCATGGCGAGCGGTCCCGTCGACGGCAGGAACCGCGGGAACGTCAACAGCAGCGCGAGCCGTCGGGCCACCGAGAACCCGCGGGCGTAGTGCGCGGAGAGCACCGCGGGCCACGCCTGCGAGAGGTCACCGGTGCCCAGCAGTTCGGCCGCCAGCCGTCCGGTCTCCAGCCCGTAGTCGATGCCCTCGCCGTTCAGCGGATTGACGCAAGCCGCAGCGTCGCCGATCAACATCCAGTTGGGCCCGGCCACACCGGAGACCGCGCCGCCCATCGGCAACAGCGCCGACAGCCCGGCGCGCGGCTCCCCGACGAAGCCCCACTCCTCGCGACGCAGGCCCGTGTAATAGGACATCAACGGCCGCAACGCGGCGTCGGCCGGTCGCTTCGCCGTCGCCAGCGCGCCGACGCCGATGTTCACCTCGCCGTTGCCCAGCGGGAAGATCCAGCCGTAGCCCGGCAGCACCTTGCCCTCCGGCGAGCGCAGTTCCAGATGCGACGTGATCCACGGTTCGGCGGCCCGCGGCGTGGCGATGTAGCCGCGGATCGCCACGCCGTACACCGTCTCCTGATGCCACTCGCGGCCCAGCACGCGGCCCAATGTCGAGCGGGCGCCGTCGGCGACGATCAGCTCGGAGCATCCGATCGAGGCGCCCGAGTCGAGCACCACCGACTCCACGCGACCGGAGGAATCATGGCGCACGTCAACGGCTTTCACGCCGAGCATCATCTTGGCGCCCTCGTCGACGGCGACCATGCGGATGCGGTCGTCGAGTTCGGTGCGCGGAACGGCGCTCGAGGTGGACGGGAACGACGGGCCCGGCCACGCGATCTCGACGTCGGCGCCGAAGCCGGACAACCGCAGACCCCGGTGCCGTACCCGCCCGTCCAGCCACGAGCCCAGGCCGAGTCGCTGCATCTCCAACACCGCGCGCGGGGTCAGCCCGTCGCCGCAGGCCTTGTCGCGCGGGAACTGCGCCTTGTCGATCACGAGCACCTCGCGGCCGTTGCGCGCCGCCCACGCAGCGGCGGCCGAACCCGCGGGCCCGGCCCCGACCACGACCACGTCCGCCTTCATCGATCCCCCTGCCCTCCGGGCGTGGGCCCATCGCTCTCCCCTGGCCTTCGGCCGTGGGCCCAACCCGCCGGTAAGTCCATGGTTCCCAGTATGTTGGCAGGGTGAGGACGCCAGCGACGGTGGTAGCCGGGGTGGACTTCGGAGATCCCGAATTTGCGCAGGAAGTGCGTGACGGGGTCGCCCGCATCGAGGACCTGATGGCCACTGAGCTCGGCAAAGCCGACGAGCTGATGGCCGAGGCGGTGCAACACCTGTTCCAGGCCGGCGGCAAGCGGTTCCGCCCGCTGTTCACGGTGCTCTCAGCCCGGCTGGGCCCGGACCCGGACGCCTGGCAGGTCACCGTCGCAGGCGCGGTCATCGAACTGGTCCACCTGGCGACGCTCTATCACGACGACGTGATGGACGAGGCGCAGGTCCGCCGGGGTGCTGACAGCGCCAACGCCCGCTGGGGCAACAACATCGCGATCCTCGCGGGCGACTACCTGTTCGCCACCGCGTCGCGCCTCGTCAGCCGGCTCGGTCCGGAGGCCGTGCGCATCATCGCCGACACGTTCGCCCAGCTGGTCACCGGTCAGATGCGCGAGACCCGCGGCGCGGCCGAACACGTCGACTCCGTCGAGCACTACCTCAAGGTCGTCTACGAGAAGACCGCCTGCCTGATCGCGGCCTCCGGACGGTTCGGGGCGACGTTCTCCGGCGCCGACGAGGAGCAGATCGAGCGGTTGAGCCGCCTCGGCGGCATCGTCGGGACCGCCTTCCAGATCAGCGACGACATCATCGACATCGACAGCGATCCGGAGGAATCCGGCAAGGTGCCGGGCACCGACCTGCGGGAAGGCGTGCACACGCTGCCGGTGCTGTATGCGCTGCGCGACGACGGCCCCGAGGCCGACCGGCTGCGCGAGCTGCTGGCCGGGCCGGTGGAGAACGACGACGACGTGGCCGAGGCGCTGCGGCTGCTGCGCGCCTCGCCCGGTATGGCGAAGGCCAAGGAGACGGTCGCGCAGTACGCGGTGCAGGCCCGCGAGGAGCTCGCGCAGCTGCCCGACGGACCCGGCCGCCAGGCCCTGGCGACGCTGGTGGACTACACCGTCAACCGGCACGGCTGAACAGCCGGAACTTGCGGAGCCCGACTAAGCGTTGACTCATCGGAGTCTCTGGGTCTGAAGGAGGAAGCGATGACTTGGCATCCGCACGCGAACACCGCCAAGACGTTCGCTCTGCTGGTGGGGTTCTCGGCGCTGATCGTGTTCATCGCCTCGCTGTTCCGCAATACCGCGCTCATCGGCCTAGCGGTCCTGTTCGCCGTCGGCATGAACGCCTACATGTACTTCAACAGCGACAAGCTCTCGCTTCGGGCGATGCACGCCCAGCCGGTCACCGAGATGCAGGCCCCGGTCATGTACCGGATCGTGCGGGAACTGGCGACGACGGCGCGCCAGCCGATGCCGCGGCTGTACATCAGCGACACCGACGCCCCTAACGCGTTCGCCACGGGCCGCAATCCGCGCAACGCCGCGGTGTGCTGTACGACCGGCATCCTGCAGATCCTCAACGAACGCGAACTGCGCGCGGTGCTGGGTCACGAACTGTCGCACGTCTACAACCGCGACATCTTGATCTCCAGCGTCGCCGGCGCGATGGCCGCGGTCATCACCGCGCTGGCCAACATCGCCTACTTCGCGACGCTGTTCGGCGGTAACCGGGAAGGTGGCGCGAATCCCTTTGCGATTCTGCTGGTTTCGATGCTCGGCCCGATCGCGGCGACCGTGATCCGGATGGCGGTGTCGCGCTCGCGGGAGTACCAGGCCGACCAGTCGGGTGCGGAGCTGACGGGCGACCCGCTGGCGTTGGCCAGCGCGCTGCGCAAGATCAGCGTCGGCGTCGAGCAGGCGCCGTTGCCACCCGACCCGAAGCTCGCCGATCAGGCGCACCTGATGATCGCCAACCCGTTCCGGGCCGGCGAGAAGATCGGCAAGCTGTTCTCGACGCACCCGCCGATCGGCGACCGCATCGCGCGCCTGGAGTCAATGGCCGGCCGCGGACCGGGCTACTACTGACCGCCTCTTGGCGATTTCGGTGCGCTACCTGTCGCCCATCGATAGGTATTGCACCGAAATCACCCCGTAACAGCGCGCCGACCTGCGGCGATGTGATCTGTGTGCTGCGATTCTCCTCGCCACCCCTTAGGGTGTGGACCGTGCTGAACAGGGTGTTGATCGGCGTCGTCGGGTCTGCGGGGGCGGCCCTGATCGGCGCACAGGGTATCGCCGCGGCGCAGCCGTCGGAACCGCCGCCACCACCGGCGCCGAACGTTAACGCGTTCGCGCCGGTGAAGCTGTCGGAGTTCGCGAAGATGGACGGCAACTGGTACGCGTTCAAAACGCCGGACGGGTTGACCTGCGTGCTGCAGCGCAACGGCGGCTACGGCTGCAGTGGCGCGATCCCCGCGGCGCCGAACGGCGCGAACTTCGTCAGCGGCGGCCCGGGCGTGCCGCAGTTCTCCGCGACGACGGGCGACGTGTTCGCCGTCGTCGCCGATGCTCAACCGCTGCCGGCCGGCTCGCGGATCAGCTTCCAGACCGTCAGTTGCGGTAGCGACGGCGGCGTGACGACGTGCTCGGACAGCCGCAATCAGTCGGGCTTCGTGCTGAGCCCGGCGGGCAGCTACATCATCAACGGCGGCAGGGATCCGCTGCTGGAGCGGCCCGAGGGCACGAACCCGTTCTTCAACTGATCTCCGCGAGGCGACCGAGCCGTTAGAACCCGGCGCCGTGCACCTCGTGGCCGGGCTTTTCGACCATCAGGCCGCGATACGCATCTTCGACGGTGGCGCCGTGGTTGACCACGGCGTCGACCTCACGCGCGATCGGCATCGAAATGCCGTACTGGTCGGCGAATTCCATGATGACGCTCGCGGCCTTGACGCCCTCGGCGACCTGGTTCATCGACGCGATGATCTCGTCGATCGGCTTGCCCGCCCCCAGCTGCTCGCCGACGTGGCGGTTGCGGCTGCGCTGGCTGGTGCACGTGACGATGAGGTCGCCTATGCCCGCCAGGCCGGCGAACGTGTCGCGGTGCCCGCCTGTCGCCTCGCCGAGCTTGGACATCTCGCGGATCGCCCGAGCCATCACCATCGCGCGGGTGTTCTCCCCGATGCCGAGCGAGTAGCCCATGCCGACCGCGATCGCGTAGACGTTCTTCAATGCCCCGGCCATCTCCACGCCGACCACGTCGTCGGTGGTGTAGGTACGAAACCGCTTGGTGCGGAACAGTCTTGCCAGATCCGCCGCGAGTTGCTGGTCGGGCATCGCGAGCACCGACGCCGCGGCGTACCCCTCGGCCACCTCGCGCGCGATGTTCGGCCCGGCCAGGATCCCGGCCGGATGCCCGGGCAGCACCTCGGCGACGACCTGGCTCATCCGGAAGTTCGTGCCCTGTTCGAGGCCCTTGACAAGCGACACCACCGGAACCCACGGCCGCAGCTCCTTGGCGAGCTCGGTGAGCACGCCGCGGAAGCCGTGGGACGGAACGCCCATGACGATGACGTCGGCGCACGACGCCGCCTCGGTGAAATCCGTCGTCGCCTTCAGACTCTCCGGAAGCGCGACCTCGTTGCCCAGGTACTTCGTATTGCGGTGGTTGACGTTGATGTCGTCGGCGGTCTCCGCCGAGCGCACCCACTGCAGCGTCGGCCCGCGGCGAGCACAGATGGACGCCACCGTGGTGCCCCACGAGCCTCCACCGAGAACGACGACTTGGGGTACACGTTGCTGAGGTGCCATGCCGATCAGGGTAGGTCGGACGGCGGATGTTCAAGGGCATTTCGTGGACCCCGGTCAGCCCAGCACCGGGAACCGTCGCTCCTGCGCAAGGCCGTCGAGGGCCGTCTGCATGACGGACCGGACATGGGCATCGAGCGCGCCGGCGTTGCCGCCGAACATCCGGACGTCGATCGGTTCGAGCACCTGGTCGACGATCTTCGCAGGCAATGGCATGTTGGCCGGAAAGAACGACGTCACGCCGAATGGAAAGCCCGCACTCAACGGCAGGATGTCCAGCCGGATCCGATGCAGGCCCAGCCTCTTCGCCCACCGATCACCCCGAGTCAGAAACAGTTGAGTCTCCTGCCCTCCGATCGACACCACGGGCACGATCGGCACACCGGTCTCGATCGCGAGCCTGGCGTAGCCCGTGCGGCCCTCGAAGTCGATCACGTTCGCGCTCAGTGTCGATCGATACGCGTCGTAGTCCCCGCCGGGATACACCAGCACGACCGCGTCCGCCCGCAATGCCTTGGCGGCGTTCTCCGGGTTTGCATGCACGACGCCGATGCGGCTCAGGTAACTCCGCAGGGGAGTGAAGAACACACCGTAGTGGGCGAGCGTGTACACCGGCCGGCCATAACCGAACCTCTTGTAGAAGGCCGGGGCGAAGACGAGGACATCCGGTGTCAGCATTCCACCGGAGTGGTTGGACACCACCAGCACCCCGCCGGCGGGCGGAAAGAATTCCAGGCCGCGAACTTCGACGCGGAAGTAGCGGTTGATCACCGGCGCAGTGAGTTTCGTCGCTCGCTCAGTGAAATCCGGATCCCACTTGGCGAGTTCGGAGCGGTCGACATCGCTGGCGTTCATCGTTTCCTCCGCGCGCTGTGCTTGCATCTTCGACGGTATCCCAAGGCGCCGGGCTGAATTCGGTTGCCGCGCATCAGGGGACCAACGCCCACCGAACCGGTGACCAAGGACTCCTAGCGAGGCGGTGACCGCGCCCTAGCGTCCCTGATAGTCGCTGAACCGGACCGGCTTTGATGGCCCGCGAATCGCCGGGCTGCGCATTTCACAGGAGGAGTCCCGACCGATGATTTGGCGAATGCTGGGCCCCTCGCCGCAAGCGCCGGCGTCCGATCGGGATGCCTCCAACGCGCTCGTGGCGGTCGGCGGTCTGTTCGTGATGTCGGTCGACGCAGTGAAATTCATCTTCCGCCGACCCTTCCAGGCGCGAGAGTTCTTGGAGCAGTCGGTGTTCATCGTGCGCGTGGCGCTCCTGCCGACGATGCTGGTGGCTGTCCCGTTGACCGTTCTGGTCAACTTCACGCTGAACATTCTGTTGCGCGAACTCGGTGCGGCTGACTTGAGTGGTGCGGGCGCCGCGTTCGGGGCGGTGACGCAGGTCGGGCCCATCGTGACCGTGCTCGTGGTGGCCGGTGCCGGGGCGACGGCCATGTGCGCCGACCTGGGTTCGCGCACCGTCCGCGACGAGATCGCGGCGTTGGAGGTCCTGGGGATCAACCCGGTCCAGCGGTTGGTGACCCCTCGGATACTCGCCGCCGGACTGGTGGCGCTTCTGCTGAACAGCCTGGTCGTGATCATCGGCGTAGGGGGCGGCTATGTCTTCTCGGTTTTCGTCCAGGACGTCAACCCAGGCGCATTCGCCGGTGGCATCACGCTGCTGACCGGGATCCCGGAGCTGATCATCTCGGGGATCAAGGCGGCGCTGTTCGGCCTCATCGCGAGCATCGTCGCCTGCTACCGGGGACTGACCGTGCGCAGAGGCGGCGCACAGGCCGTGGGCAACGCGGTCAACGAGACGGTCGTCTACGCGTTCATGGCGCTGTTCGTGGTGAACGTGGTCGTCACCGCGATCGGTATCCAGTTCACGGCCAAGTGAAGGTGAGTCCGACATGCCCCCGCGCCTGCCGACCGTCTATCCACGGGTCCACAAGCAGATCAGCCGTCCGATCGGGGTCCTGGGCCGACTCGGCGATCAGGCCCTGTTCTGGGGGCGGTCGCTGGCCGGTGTGCCGTACGCGGTGAGGTACTACAGGACCGACATCGCTCGCATCATCGCCGAGATCGGCATGGGCGCAGGCACCTTGGCGATGATCGGCGGCACGGTGGTGATCATCGGCTTCCTGACCCTGGCGACGGGCGGGACCCTTGCAGTGCAGGGCTACAGCTCGCTCGGAGACATCGGCATCGAGGCCTTGGTCGGCTTCCTGGCGGCGTTCATCAACGTCCGGATCTCGGTTCCGGTTGTCGCCGGGATAGGCCTGGCCGCCACCGTCGGCGCAGGCGTGACCGCGCAACTGGGCGCCATGCGCATCAGCGAGGAGATCGATGCTTTGGAGGCGATGGCGATCCGCCCGGTCTCCTTCTTGATCAGCACCAGGCTCGTCGCCGGCATGATCGCTGTCACACCGCTGTACACGGTCGCCGTCATCCTGTCCTTCGTGGCGAGCCGGTTTACCACGGTCGCCCTGCTGGGGCAGTCGTCGGGGCTCTACGACCATTACTTCTCGACGTTTTTGAGCCCGGTCGACCTGCTGTGGTCGTTCCTGCAAGCCATTCTCGTGGCGCTCACGATCCTGTTGATCCACACGTATTACGGCTACTTCGCCACCGGAGGCCCGGCCGGCGTCGGAGTCGCGACCGGCAACGCGGTGCGGGCATCGCTTGTGGTGGTCGTGTCGGTGACCCTGCTGGTGTCGCTGGCCGTCTACGGAACGGCCGGCAACTTCAACCTGTCGGGGTGAGCGCGCGGCGCCAGCGGCCGCGTCGTCGGCCGAGCCGCTCAGCGGTAGTTGGCGAACTGCAATGCCACGTCGAGGTCGGCGCCCTTGAGCAGTGCGATCACGGCCTGCAGGTCGTCGCGCTTCTTTGAGCTGACGCGGATTTCATCGCCCTGGATCTGCGCCTTGACACCCTTGGGTCCCTCGTCGCGGATGATCTTGGTGATCTTCTTGGCCTGCTCGCTGCTGATGCCCTGCTTGATCTGGCCACTGACCTTGTAGGTCTTGCCCGACGCCTGCGGGTCGCCGGCGTCGAACGCCTTCATCGAGATGTCGCGGCGGACCAGCTTCTCCTTGAAGACGTCGACGGCGGCTTTGACGCGCTCCTCGGTCGAGCTGGTGATGACGACCGTCTCCTCGCCCTGCCACTCGATGGACGTATCGGTGCCGCGGAAGTCGTATCGGGTGGCCAGCTCCTTGGCGGCCTGGTTCAGAGCGTTGTCCACCTCCTGGCGGTCGACCTTGCTCACGACGTCGAACGATGAATCCGCCATTGGATCCGTCCTCCCTGATGGTCTGGTGCCGTTTTCGTCTTAGGCCCATCCTCGTTGTACCCTGCAAGTCGCACCAAACCGGGTCGCCCGGCCGGTGCAGCACCCAGGCAGGTTGCCCGAGCGGCCAATGGGAGCGGACTGTAAATCCGTCGGCTTACGCCTACGCAGGTTCGAATCCTGCACCTGCCACCATGCATGTCAGGTCCGCCTTCGAGCGGGCCTGATTGCGCTTCTGAGGCAACGACCGAACGCCTCCTAGCAAATGAGAGTCGCCAATCATAGGGAAATCCCTGATTCCCGGTCGGGAATCGAGGCTGCTCCGGACACCTCGCCCGCGAGCTCGGCGGCAGATGCGGTCGTGGCACGAGTCCAGGCCTACCGCGAGATCAAGAGCCAGATCCAGCTCGCCCGCGATTCATGCTGAGCATCAGCGACTCCCGGGCAGAACGACTACGTCAAGGGCGGGCCCTGACGCCCGTGTGGTCGCGAAAAACATAGCCGCATACGGAGACTCGCGGTTATCGCGACGCAACGTCCGGCTCACAGTGCGTCGGCCGGAAAGACCTCGTCGGCCAGCGTGAGCCAATCGATGCTGCCCGTCTCGGTCGTCTCGTCGACGGTCGAGACCTTGGTCGTGACGGTTCTGGTCATGGCATCGATCGTCGCGCCCGGCCGGTGTACCGCGGAATCGCCGGAAAGCCAGACTTCACGCCCCGGAGGTCAGCTTTTCCTATCCTTCAGGTAAGCCCGACGCCCGTGTGATGGCGCGGCTGACCACCTCGGCCACTTCATCGTCGGTCAACGCGCTGTCCTCGATCAGCGTGTGCGACAGGACAGTCCGGACGACGACTTCGGCCGCGGCGACCGGGGTCAGCGCGAGCTGGTCGGAATCCGGAATCGCCTGCGCAACCATCGCCGCCACCGTCCGCACCAGATTCAGTCGATCGTTGCCGACGGGCAGCCCGGCATCGAGCAGCCAGTGGGGTTCGTGATCGCGGATGTAGACGAACGCCCGGTGATTGCGCAGGTACCGCAGCGTCGTGGTGACGACAGCGGACGTCTGCGCACTGGGATCGGCGTCGGGGTCGAACGCCGCGAGCGTCGCGGCGATCATCGCACCGATCTCCTGCTCGGCGATCGCGCCCAGCAGGCCGTCCTTGTCGCCGAACTCGCGGTAGGCCGTTGCGCGCGATACGCCGGCGCGCTCCGCGACCTGGCTCAGCGTCAGCCGATCCAGGCCGGATTCGCTGATCAACTCCAGTGCGGCCTGCACCAGTTGTGACGACGAACGAGTCCTGGCCACCGACTCTTTGTACCGCAGCACCATTGCGCCCGCCCCCGAACTGAGACTAGATTCCGGATTAGTCTCAGTAGAGGAGCGCGCGGTGACCCAAACGTCCATGCCCGGCGCGTCGACCGGCGGGCCCCATCTCCCCGAACTCCACCGCTATCTCGGGACCCTGCAGGTCAGCGAGCGCGACCAGCTGATGACCCAACTCGCGACCCTCAACGATGCCGACCTCCGAAGCCTCGGCGTCAGCGAGCCGCAACTAACCGAATACGACTACCGGGTCGACGACATCGGCGGGACCATCCCGGCCGAGCTCGACGGAACCCTGTACCGCAACGGCCCCGGCCGCTGGCAGGACCACAGCGGTCGGCCTCTATATCACCTCTTCGACGGCGACGGCATGCTGTCGGCCTTCACCATTGCCGACGGCGCCGTTCACTACAAGAACCGGTACGTGCGGACCAACCACTATCTCGGCAAGACCGGCCTCAACCACATGGGCACTGCCGCGCCCGGCGGCATCAAGTCCAACATCGGTCGCCTCCCACCGAATCTGGCCAATACCAACGTCGTCGAGCACGCCGGCCGGCTGTACGCCTTGTGGGAAGGCGGACCGCCGCACGAGATCGATCCCGAGACACTGGAAACCATCGGTGTCCGCCGGTTCGGCGGCGAATTGCGCTGGGTGGGTTCGTATTCAGCGCACCCGTGCTTCTGCCCGCGATCCGGCGAGATGTTCAACTTCGGCGTCGAGTTCATCCCGAGGCCGCACCTACGGATCTATCGCACCGATCCGACGGGTCGGCTGAAGCACTTCCGCTCGGCGCGGCTGCCCTACGTCGCCATGGTGCACGACTTCGCGCTGACGGAAAGCCATCTGGTGTTCGTGGTTTCACCGATCATCCCGGCCGCGCTGCCGGTCGTGTTGGGGCTCAAGCCGATGGGCGACGCCATGCGGTACCGACCCGAGCGCGGCAGCGTATTCGTCCTGGTGCCGCGGGACGGCGGCAAGATCCGCACCATCGAATACGACGCCGTCCTGATGTTCCACCTCAGCAACGCCTACGACGACGACGGCGACACCGTCATCGACGCGATCACTTACGACGACGGCCGACTCCTACAGCGGCTCAACCGCTTCCACGTCGCACCCCTCGACGACGCCCCTTCGACGTTCATGCGCTACCGCCTCACACGGTCGGGACGCGTCATCGCCGAAGCGCTGTCCGATCTTCCCTGCGAATTCCCCCGTCACAACGACGCAGTCGAAGGTCGTCAACATCGGTACGCCTACGTCAACACGCGCCACCATCTGGTTTCGTTCTACGACTCGATCACCAGACTCGACCTGAGCGACTCCTCCGCGTCGACATACACCACGCCCGAGGCCGGAAACAGCTTCTGCGAGCCGGTATTCGCCGCCAAACCCAACGCGACCGCAGAGGACGACGGCTGGGTGCTCTCCGTCGAATACCAGGCGCGCACGCACACGTCGCGCCTGGTAATCTTCGACGCCGCCGACATCGCCGCCGGTCCGATCGCCGCCGCCAACCTGCGCCACCACATCCCGCAGGGCTTCCACGGCAACTTCGCCCCGCGCCCCCGCTGAAACCGTTGTAGCGGGCGCCGTTTGTGAATCTGACGACGTTCTCGCACCCAAGTCCGTCGTCATATTCACAAACGAGCCCCCAGGCCCAGCCCCCGAGGTCCTTGACCCGTGCCGCAGCGAGGTTCAGTGTTTGCATAGGCCGACCGAACGCAGGGGAGGGCTGCTGATGAGCATCGACGACGAACCCGTCACCACACTCGAGGACCTGCGCGGCGATCTGGCACGCCGATACAAGTGGACTCCGACCGGCGGCGCCGAGGTGGACCAGGCGGTCGTCGACGCCGACATGGCGTCCCTCGACCGCGACGGCTACCTCATCTGGGAGAACCTGCTCAGCGCCGACGAGTGCCGGCAGATCAAAGAGACGGTCGCGCCGTGGCTCGCGCACACCGGGCGCAACGCGTTCGAGGGGCGGCACACCCAGCGCGTCTACAGCCTGCTGAGCAGGACGCGGGTCTGCGATCGGCTGGTCGACCATCCGCGGGTGCTGGCGGTCCTCGACCGGTTGCTCATGGACAACTACCTGCTGTCGGCGTTGCAGGCCATCAACATCCAGCCTGGTGAGACCGCCCAGATGGCCCACCACGACGACGGCTTCTATCCGATCCCGCGGCCGCGCGACCCGCTTGCGGCCGCGACGATCTGGGCGATCGACGACTTCACCGCCGACAACGGCGCCACCGTGCTCTATCCCGGCAGCCACCGCTGGGGCAGGCGCCGCCCCGAACCGGACGACCCAGCGATGCCCGTCGTCATGCCCGCGGGCTCGTGCGTCTTCTTCGTCGGCACGCTCTGGCACGGCGGCGGCGCGAACACCACCGACACCGACCGACTCGCCGTCACCGCCCAGTACTGCCAGCCGTGGCTTCGGCCGATGGAGGCGTTCACCCTGTCGATACCTCGCGACACCGCGCGGGCGGTGTCCGACGACATCCGTCGGATGATCGGCTACAGCATCCACCCGCCGTTCGTCGGCGCGGTCGACGGGCTGCATCCGCTGAGGCTCCTCGAAGAGCCCTGACCGCAACCCAATTCGCTACACGGGACTGAACCGCACCGCGGCCATCCGCTCCCGGCGGACCACGTCGGCGAAATCCTCGACCGACGGAATGCCGCCGTCGCGGAACTTCAGCCCCATCATCGCCGGCGCGCGCTTGGGTCCCCAGGCCTTCGCGCAGCGGTGCGACAACTCGGCGACGAGCGCGGTGTCGGTCAGCAGTTCACCGCGCATCTTCGTCGTCCGGCCGTCGAGCACCACGTCGGCGGTGGCCCCGTCGCGGAAGTTGTTCTTCCAGGACGCCGCGGTCAGCGCATACAGCTCCCCGTCAATCCTGTGCGCGCTCACCGGAATTGAGTACTGACGCCCGCTCTTGCGGCCGACGACGTCGATCACCATCATGCGACTGCGCAGCGGCCCCGCCAAGGGAGTCCGCAGCAATCTGCCGATCAGCGGATTCACGATTCGCAGCACCTTGTCCGGTGGATGCGACGGCTCCACAGCGGGGGATTGTTCTGCCATGGGTTCACGGTAGGACGGGCCGGTCGCGCTGACGCCGTTCTGACGAAAGTGGGCTACAGCGACCCGAGGTCGTCGGGCACGTCGACGGCGTGTTCGCGCAGCGCCTCGAGCGAGATGATCTCGAGCGTGCGCTCATGCGTCGACGCCAGGACCACCGGCGCGGCGAAGCCGTCCTGATAGGCCTTGAGCCAGTTCACCGCGGTGACGCACCACCGGTCACCCGGCTGCAGACCGGGAAAGCGGTACTCCGGGCGCGGGGTCGACAGGTCGTTGCCGATCGACCGCTGATGCAGCAGGAACTCCGCGGTCACCACGGCGCAGATGGTGTGGCTGCCGAGATCCTCCGGGCCGGTCGAGCAGCACCCGTCGCGGTAGAACCCGGTCAGCGGGTCGGAACTGCACGGCTCCAGCGGCTCGCCGAGCACATTGAGTTCAACCACGATTCGTCCATCGTCTCAGAGGGGTCCTAATATTCAGTACTACCCGAAAGTTTTCAGGCGATCAGACGAGGAGCATCCGGCATGGCCGCGCTCAGGACTGGCGACGGATTCCCCGACATCGTTGTGACCGCGGTCGTCTCGACGACATCGCTGGCCACCGACGCCGAAGAGACCTGGCAGCTGCTCCAGCAGGGCCGCAGCGGCATCCGGGCGCTCGACAAGTGGTTCATCGACGAGTTCGACTCTCCGGTGCGCATCGGGGGCACGATCCTCGAGGATCTCGACGAACAGCTCGACCGCGTCGAGCGCCGCCGTACGTCGTACATGCAGAAGATGTCCACGGTCTTGAGCCGTCGGCTCTGGGACATCGCGGGCAACCCCGACGTCGACACTCGCAGGCTGGCGGTATCGGTCGGGCTCGCGCTGGGCAGCACCGAGGAGATCCCGCTACAGCACGACCTCTGGCGGCAGAAGGGCCTGCGCGCGGTGTCCCCGCTGACGATCCAGATGTACATGCCCAACGGCGCGGCCGCCGCAGTCGGGCTGGACCGCAAGGCGAAAGCCGGCGTCATATCGCCGGTGATGGCCGATGCCTCGGGCGCCGCGGCCATCGCGCTGGCGTGGCGACAGCTCGTCCTCGGCGAGGCCGACGTGGTGATCTGCGGCGGGGTCGAGACCCACATCGAGGCGGTGCCGGTCGCGGCGTTCGACCTGCAGAATCTGTTGTCGACCAACAACGACGACCCCTCGGGCGCCTGCCGGCCCTTCGACAAGGACCGCGACGGCATGGTGTTCGGTGAGGGCGGCGCGCTGATGCTCATCGAAACCGAGGAGCACGCCAAGGCGCGCGGGGCAAAGCCGCTGGCCCGTCTGATGGGCGCGGGGATGACCTCAGACGCTTATGACATCACCGAACCCGACCCCGACGGGGAACGGGCCAGCGACGCGATCAGCCGGGCGATTGACCTGGCCGGCCTGGCACCGGCCGACATCGACCACATCAACGCGCACGCCACCGGCACCGTCCACGGAGACCTGGCGGAGGCGCGGGCCATCCGCAAGGCGTTCGGTGAACATTCCCCGGCGGTGTACGCGCCCAAGGCGGCGCTGGGCCACTCCCTGGGTGCCGCGGGCGCCATCGAGGCCGTGCTGACGGTTCAGGCGCTGCGCGACGGGGTTGTCCCGCCCACGCTCAACCTCAAGGATCTCGACCCGCAGATCGACCTCGACGTCGTCGCCGAGAACCCACGCAGCAGCGACTACCGCTACGCGGTCACCAACTCGTTCGGGCTCGGCGGCTACAACGTCTCCCTGGCGTTCGGCGCTTACTAGGGACTTGTGTGCGTTTCCGAGCGCTCACCGCGCCGAAACGCACACAAATCGCTTACTTGGTCAGCGTGAACTGACCGACGTAGCTGACGTTTCGCGAGAAGAAGTCCGAGCAGCCGCGCAGGTACTTCATGTAGCGGTCGTAGACCTCCTGCGACGTGGCCGCGATCGCCTTGTCCTTGGCGGCCTCCAGGTCGTCGGCCCACGTGTCCAGCGTCCGCACGTAGTGCGTGGTCATGTCGTCGAAGTCCGCGACCGTGAAGCCGGCGTTCCCGCCGTATTCGTAGACGTCCTCGTCGCACGGCACGGCGCCGCCGGGGAAGATCTCCTTGGCGATGAACCGCATGAACTTCAGGTCCGACATCACGATCGGGATGCCGAGCTCGGGCCAGCGCTTGAGCGGGTGCCCCATGATCGTCTGCAGCACCATCCGGCCGTCGTCGGGCATCACGCGGTAGCAGGTGTCGAAGAACGCCTTGTACTTCGACTTCGGCCATGCCTCGAACGCCTCGATCGACACGATGCGGTCGACGGGCTCGTCGAACTCCTCCCAGCCCTTGAGCAGCACGCGCCGGGAGCGGTTCGTGTCGACCGCGTCGAGGATCTGCTGGCCGAGCGCGTGCTGGTTGCGGCTCAGCGTCAGCCCGACGACGTTGACGTCGTAGGTCTCGATCGCGCGTTTCATCACCGAGCCCCAGCCGCAACCGACGTCGAGCAGCGTCATCCCCGGCTTCAGGTCGAGCTTGCGAAGGGCACGATCGATCTTGGCGTACTGCGCCTCTTCGAGCGTCATGTCATCGCGCTCGTAGTACGCACAGCTGTAGGTCCGCGTCGGGTCCTGGAAGAGACCAAAGAAATCGTTCGAGAGGTCGTAGTGGGCTTGTACGTCTTCGTACGCGACCTTCATCGTCGTCATCCCCGAACCATCCGACATCTCTTTGGCCTCCTATGCGATTACGCGACCCCGACGACCCCGTAACGACCAAGTTTTATATCGCACTTTCGCTAACCCGGCTAAGCAGCCGCCTTCTCGCACGTGAACTGAGCGACGTCGGTGTACCCGTCGCGGAAAAGATCGGCGCAACCGGTCAGGTATTTGCGGAAACGCTCGTAGATCTGCTCGGAGGTGATCGCGATCGCCTCGTCCTTCTTGGCTTCCAGGTTCGCTGCCCAGGTATCGAGCGTCTTGACGTAGTGCGGCTGCAGGTGCTGCTCGCGGGTGACGGTGTAGCCCGCCTTGTTTGCGTGCTCACGCACCATCGATGCCAGTGGCAAACGTCCGCCGGGGTAGATCTCGTCCATGATGAACTTGATGAATCTCACCCGGGACATGGTCAGCGGCAGGCCTTTTGCCTTGATCTCCTCATCCTCGGGAATGATGATCGTGTGTAGCATCATCACGCCGTCGTCGGGCATCCAGCTGAAGGTCTTCTTGAAGTAGTCGTCGTACTTGTTGAAGCCGAAGTGCTCGAACGCACCGATCGACACGATCCGGTCGACCCGGCCCTCGAACTCCTCCCACGGCTGCAGGCGAACTTCCATCTTGCGGTCGCTCTTGATGTTGGCGAACCGGTTTTCCTCGATATGGCGCTTCTGGTTCTCCGAGAGCGTCAAACCGATCACGTTGACGTCGTACTTCTCCACCGCCCGCTGGATCGTCGAGCCCCAGCCGCAGCCGATGTCCAGCAGCGTCATACCTGGCTGCAGGCCCAGCTTTCCGAGCGAGAGATCGACCTTCGCCTGCTGCGCCTGTTCGAGGGTGTAGTCGTCCTTCTCGAAGTACGCGCAGCTGTAGGTCTGCGAGGGGTCTTGCCACAGCCTGAAGAATTCGTTGGAGATGTCGTAGTGGAACTGGACTTCCTTCTTGTCCGAGCCACGGGTCTCCGACGCGGATTTGGACAGCCACTTCGACTGCGCCTGCAGTGTCGAGCTCTGCTGTGTATCTGAGGTTCCTGCCACGGTCCACCCTTAAAACTGATCGACGGACGAATATTCGGCTAATCGCGCAGTTCTGTTCGACACGATGTGAGAAACAGTACCTCCGACGATGACGGTGTCGGGGGGTGGCACCACGACATTTGCCCTAGATTTTCGAATTCCTGGTCATCCAGCGCATCACCTGCCAACCGACGAACACCGGCAGCCACGTCGTCAGCACCCGATACAGCAGAACCGACGGCACGGCGACCGATGCGGCCATGCCGAACGCGGCCAATCCGCCGATCAGCGCCGCCTCGACGGCCCCGATACCGCCGGGCGTCGGCGCGGCCGAGGCCAGCGTGCCGCCCACCATCGTCACCACCGTCACGGTGATGAACGAGGTGTCGCCCCCGAACGCCTCGATCGCCGCCCACAGGGCGAACGCGTTGCCCAGCGTCGTGGCCGCACACCCGGCCATTATCACCGCCAGCCGCCGCGGTTCCCGCGCGAGCGCGATGAGGTGGCCGACTACCTCCTCGAGCCGCGGCCGCACCGCCGTCGCCAACCACCGCCGCAGCTTCGGCACCAACAGGAACGTGCCGACCAGCCCGAGCAGCAGCCCGCCGATCAGATACAGCAGCGTCACGTTCGGAACGAAGCGCGACAGGTCCGCCGACACGCCCGCCGCGGTGGAGAAGAAGATGAGCAGCCCCAGGTGGGTGATCACCTGAACCGACTGCTGCAGTGCGACGGCGGTGGTTGCGCGCATCGGGCTGACGCCGCCCTTCTGCAGATAGCGAGCCGACAGCGCCAGTCCTCCCACACCGGCGGGCGTCGTCGTTGCGGCGAACTTGTTGGCCACCTGCATGACGACCAGCCCCCACAGGGTGACCAGCCCGTCGGCGCATGCCCAAAGTGCCGCTGCCGCACCGAGATACGTCAAACTCGACGCGGCAAGGCCCAGCAGTGCCCACCACCAGTTCGCCGTGCGCAGTTCGGTGATAAACGTCGGCACCGAGGACAGGAACGGGTAGGCGACGTAGACCAGTGCGGCCAGCAGCACCAGCTGGATCACCTGGCTGCGGGTGAAGCGTGTGACCGTCTCGGCGCGGATCTCGTCGACGCGGGCCTGGCGCTTGACCTCCTCGCGTGCGGCGGAGATGACGGCCTTGGCGCCGGTCACCGAACTGCGGATCCGCAACGGCACCGCGGCCATGGTCAGCCGCCGCGACGCGCTCAGCACCGTGTCCTTGCCGAAGGCGTCGATCGCGGCCCGCACCGCCGACTGCGCGTCGTAGAGATGTGTCGTCGTCACCAACAGCTGGGCGATGTCGCTGCGCAACTGGGCGTCGGTGGCGCCGTACTCAGCGTTGTCGAAGCCACTGAACAGCACCGCGTCGTCGTCGACGGTGATCTCGCTGCTGCGCAGGTCACCATGCGAGATCTGGCAGTCGTGCAGTTCGCGTAGCGACTCCCACACCCGGCTGACGGGCATCGAGTCCACACAGTCGCTGATCGGGATGCCGCGGGGCGGGGTGTGCGCGTACAGCGTCCAGCCGCGATCCAGGGCGGCGACGGCGATCGTGGAGGTGTTGGCGATCTTGAGCTCGCCGATCGCGATGGCCATCAGCGCGCGGTGTTCGACGAGGCGGCGCATCGACGCGTGCAGCGGCGCGGTCTCGCGGTCGCGGAACCGCACCTTGCGCCACAGCTGCAGCAGCACACCGCCGCCGCGCTGGTGCGGGCCGTACAGCTCCATCACTGCCGTGGCCTGCTGCTCCTCGCAGGTCGCGTTGAGCACCAGTGGTCCGGCGCCGGCCGGCCGCAGCACCCGTAGACCGGTGACGACGCAACCGCGCCCTGCCATCGCCCGCACGGCGCCGTCGAGCGGCACCTCCAGCCCGGGGGTGCCCACGACGAGCACCACCAGCGCGCCGACGAACCAGCCGGCGGCCAACCCCACGAGTGAGCGGGCCGGAACGACCGCGCTGACCACCAGGTGGATCGGCACGAACGCCAGCAGCAGCGTCCACCACCAGCGTCGCCAGCGAGCCGGCAGCCACGGACCGGAGACGGTGAGCACCGCGGCGAGCATCGCGATCCAACGAGGGTCGTCGACGAACTGCGAGGCGAAGGTGTCAAGCCGGTCCGACAGGTCGAAGTGCCAGCGCGGCGCGGTCAGCCCGAAACCGCTGATGGACAGCGCGGATCCGGCGATGGCGGCGGCCGCGGCGTACGCGCCGAGCAGCTTCCACTGGCGCGAGAGGATCAGGCTGACCAGGATCACGAACGGCAGCGCGACGATCGCGACGCCGTAGACGAGGTAGACCAGGTTGGCTTGGGTCGGGGTCAGCACCGCGACGATCTCGGAGATCGAACGTTCGAGCGCCACCCACTCGTTGCGGGTGATCACGGATCCGGTGATGACGACCGCGAGGAACAGCGCGGCCAGCACGACGCGAACGATGTCGTTGGTGCGCCGCGTCAACGGTTGCAGCAGGCTGCCCGAGACGGTGATGTCCCGTCCGTCAACGCGCATGTATCAACGATCTTCCCGATCCGGGGCCACGTCGGTAGCGACCCGCCGACAACTTAGCCGTTGACCGTTCGGAAACGGCTCATTGGCCGATCGGGGGACCTCGAGATCAGATCGCGTACTGCCTCGGCTCGTGCTGGACGGAGATCCAGTGTTCGGTGGTGAACTCGTCGACGGCCCACTGGCCGCCGAACCGGCCGATGCCGGACGCCTTCTCCCCGCCGAACGCGGTGTTGGCGTCGTCGTTGACCGGCGCGTCGTTGACATGGGTCATGCCGGTGTCGATGCGGCGGGCGAAGCGCACGGCGCGCTCGACGTCGCGGCTGAAGACCGCCGACGACAGCCCGTACTCGGTGGCGTTGGCCAGCCGCAGCGCGTCCTCGTCGCCGTCGGCGCGGATGACGGTCATCACCGGCCCGAACACCTCCTCGCGCGCGGTCGCCACATCGTTGGAGCCGGTGAGGATGTGCGGGGGCAGGCACTGGCCGGTCGGACCGAAGGGATCGCCGCCGGTCAGCACGGACGCGCCGTCGCGGCGGGCGCGCTCGAGCTTGTCCTGGATGGACTCGAGCTGCGAGGTGTTGATGATCGGCCCGAGCTGGGTGTCCGGATCGCGGGGATCGCCGACCGTCAGCTGTTTGGTCCGGTCGACGAAGCGCTCGAGGAACTCGTCGAACACGCGAGCGTCGACGATCGTGCGGTTGCCGATCATGCAGATCTGGCCCTGGTGGAAGAACGAGCCGAACACCGCCGCACCCACGGCGAGGTCCAGGTCGGCGTCCTCGAGCACGACGATCGGACCGTTGCCGCCCAGTTCGAGCGCGGTGCGCTTGATGCCGGCCTTCGCGGCGATGCCCTCGCCGACGGGCGTCGACCCGGTGAACGAGACAACGCGCGGTGTCGGGTGCGCCACGATCGCATCGCCGATGTCCGAGCCGGAGCCGACGACCACGGACAACAGGCCCGGCGGCAGGCCGGCTTCTTCGAGGATTCGCGCGAGCAGCAGGCCGCCGGTGACCGGGGTGTCGCCCGCCGGTTTGAGCACCACCGCGTTGCCGACCGCCAGCGCGGGCGCCACGGAGCGGTTGGACAGCTGCATCGGGAAGTTCCACGGCGAGATCACCGCGACGACCCCGACGGGCTCGCGGTAGATGCGACTCTCCTTGCCCGGGATGTCGGAGGGCATGATCTTGCCCTCGACGTGGTGGGGCATCGAGGCGGCCTCCCACAGGACCGAACGCACCAGGCTCCACTCGAGTTCGGCCTTGGCGACGGTGCCGCCGGACTCGCGGATGAGCCAGTCGGTGATCTCGTCCTTGCGGGCGCCCATCACATCGGCGGCGTTGCGCATCACCTCCGCGCGGGCCATGGGTGGATGTGCGGCCCAATCCCGTTGCGCGTCTTCAGCAATCGCGTAGGCCTCGTCGAGGTCGTCGGCGTCGGCCTGTGGGATCTCGGTCAGCACGTCGCCGGTGTAGGGGTCGGTGTCCTGCTTGGTCCTGCCGGACGAGCCGCCGCGCCACTGCTTGCCGATCGGCATGGTGTCGAAATCGGGGTAGGTGCTCATGAGATCTCGATTCCGATCTTGGTGTGCGGGCCGTCGGCCTGGGCCTGCCAGGCGCGGGGAGCCTCGTCGAGGGGATAGCGCTCGGTGTCGACGGCGATGCGCCCGTCGGCGGCGTGCTCGAGGAGTTCTTCGTAGCCTGAGCGCATCACGTCGGCGCCCATCAGGTTGTTCATGTGGCCGATGTGGGTGCGGCCCATCAGCTTGGCGAACGGGGCGGCCGCGGTCGGTCCGGCGCCCTGCCCGACGGTGATCAGCGTCGCGCCGACGGCGGTCGCGTCGAGCGCCGCGAGAAACGGGTCGCCGTAGATCATGTCGAGGACGACGTCGTAGCCGTCGCCGGCCTCTTTCTCGAGCGCCGCTGCGTCGTCGCCCTCACCGAGGCGGACCACGGCGTCGGCACCGAGACCGCGCGCCTTGTCCAGTGCGTCGGGGTTGCGGCCGGCGCCGACCACCCGGCCTGCGCCGAGCAGCTTGGCGGCCTGCACGGCGATGTGGCCAACCACCCCGGTGGCGCCGAGCACCAGGACGGTCTTGCCGCCCGAGACGTCGGCGTGCCGGGTCAACGGCAGCCACGCCGCCAGGCCCGCGATGCCGAGCGCTACGGCCAGGTCGTCGTCGACGCCGTCGGGAACGGGAAACGTCAGCGCAGGATCGACGCGACATCGCTGGGCCCAGGACCCGAACGGCGCCGGTGGCGAATCGAAATACACTCGCTTGCCGTCGGATGTGGTGCCGATGCCTTCCTTGCCTACGACCGACGGGGTGACGGGTTCGCCCATCTGGCCAGACGCCAGAGCCAAATCGACCGGATTGCAGCCGGCGAGGCGGACGTCGACGACGTCGGTGCCGTCGGGTTCGTCGAAGTCCTTGACCGTCGGTGTCTCTCCGGGCGCTTCGAGCACTGCGGCGCGCATGTGTTTCCTTCCGTATTGGTTCACGAGCGGGCTACCCGGTGCTGACGGTGTTATGCGGGGGATGCGTCACAAAGCGATGCGCGTCAGCTGTTCCATTTCGCGCGCGCCGCTCGTACGCTATTAGGCATGAGTCCAACAACGCCGTCGGCTCTACCGCCGGGTCCTCGGCTGCCATCGTTCGCGATCCTGTTGCTGATGATGCGGTGGTGGCCGCAAATGGTCTCGCTGTGCCAGCGCCGCTACGGCAACGTGTTCACGTTGACGAATTCCATGGTCGGCTCGATGGTCTACCTCGCCGACCCGGCCGACATCAAGACCGTCTTCGCCGGTGATCCGCGGATCTACCATGCGGGCGAAGCGAATTCGATGCTGGGCGGGCTGCTGGGGGAGAGTTCGGTGCTGGTCGTCGACGACGAGGTGCACCGCGAGCGCCGACGGTTGATGATGGCGCCGTTCCACCGTGACGCGGTGGCGCGCCAGGCGGGTGTGATGGCCGAGATCGCCGCGCAGAACATCGCCGGATGGCCGGTGGGCAAGCCGTTTCCGGTGGCGCCGAAGATGTCGGAGATCACCCTCGAGGTGATCCTGCGGACCGTGATAGGCGCCAGCGACCCCGAGCGACTGGCCGTGTTGCGTGAGGTGATGCCGAAGCTGCTGAACATCGGGCCGTGGGCGTCGATGGCGATCGCGAAACCAAAACTGTTGAAACACCGCCTGTGGCAACGGTTGCGGAGCAACATGGACCACGCCGACGAGCTGTTGTACGCCGAGATCGCCGACCGGCGTGCCGATCCCGACCTCGACTCGCGCACCGATGCGCTCGCGATGCTGGTGCGGGCCGGGGTGGACGACGGGGCCGGGATGAGCGACCGCGAGCTGCGCGACCAGTTGATGACGCTGCTGGTCGCCGGGCATGACACCACGGCGACCGGGTTGTCCTGGGCCTTGGAGCGATTGACCCGTCACCCGGATGTGCTCGCAAAAGCGGTGCGGGCGGCGGAATCCGGCGACGACGAGTATCTCGACGCGATCGCCAAGGAGACTCTGCGCAACCGCCCGGTCGTACCCGACGTCGGTCGAATCCTCACCGAGCCGGTCGAGATCGCCGGCCACCGGCTACCCGCGGGCGTCATGGTGGTTCCGAGCATCACGCTGGTGCACGACGACGCCGATATCTATCCCGAGCCCGACCGTTTCGACCCGGATCGGATGGTCGGCGCGACGCTGAGCCCGACGACGTGGCTGCCGTTCGGCGGCGGCAATCGGCGTTGTCTGGGTGCGGGATTCGCGATGGTGGAAATGCGCGTGGTGCTGGGGGAGGTGCTACGCCGCGTCGAGCTGACGACCACCACTTCCGCCGGGGAGCGGCAGAAGCTCAAGCACGTTATCATGACGCCGCACCGCGGCGCCCGAATCACCGTGTCGGCGAAGAAGATTGCCGTGCCGACGGCAGCGGGTCAAGCTGCATCAAGACCCGCCACCGCCGACACGTCACCCGCGAATCAGAACTGATCAGGGAACGTCGGTCGCCGGCACGCTGCCGCAACCGACTCCGGGGATGCAGCCGGCGGCGCCCTGCGGGCCTGCTGCGCCGGACGGTCCGCCGGGAATCGCACCCGCGGCGCCCTGCGGTCCGGCCGTACCGCCCGGTCCGCCCGGAATGGCGCCGGTCGCGCCTTCCGGTCCGGCAGCACCCGCGGGGCCGCCGGGAATGGCACCCGCAGCGCCCTCGGGTCCGGCAACACCGGCCGGTCCACCCGGGACGGCGCCCGCAGCAGCGGGAGCACCGGGAGGCGGCGGCGTCCACACACCCGGCGCGGGGGCCGGAGCGGGTGCGGGCGCCGGCGCGGGAGCCGCGCAACCCGTGCCTGCGGAGTCGACGCAGCCCGAGGGGCCACCGGTCGGAACGAACGACGGCGAAGCAAAGCCAGCAGGCGCGGCTGCGATCGCGGCTGCCGCCGCGCCGGCCACCAAAAGCGGTGAATACTTCTTCAGGTTGGTCAACATGCCGGTGCTTTTACCACCGAGGGCAAAGCTCAAACCTCGAATGCCTCGCGGGGCGCGGGCGGTGCGGTCAGGGGCGTCGGTGCTGCGTGCCGCCACCGTCGGCGAGGCTGGCGATGTCGCGGTCCCAGGCCGCATACCGCACACGCCTCAGGCATGGCCTGGCGACGGCGACGAGCATCGCCGACACCGCCGTCACCGCGAGCCAGAACGACACCGCCGCGACCGAGGCGTCGACCCCTGCGCGCCACCACGGGTCCAGTGGCGGCGCCCGCCGACCGTCGGGATAGACCGAGATCTGGATCGTCTGCCCCGCCTTGACCGGCTGGTCCCAGCGGAAGCGCTCCGTGCGCTGAACACCCGCGAACTGCCAATTGGCTTGTACGACAGCCACATCGGTGCCTCGAAGCGTGGCGCTCGTCGCGGTGACGGTGGCCGTGACGGCTTGCCGGTGCTGCGCTTCGGCGACATACGCGCGGCCCCGCTCTTCGTGGATCGCGGTGGCCATCGCCCCGGCCACCGGTATGGCGATCAGCGACGCCATCACCGCCATCACCATCACGAAGGTCTCGACGCGGTCGGTCATCCGGACCAGGGGATTGCGACCGATCGCCTGGGTCATCCGCCAGTGCCACCATCCGCATTGGACCGTCTGCATGGTGCCTCCCTCGGTCGCCCGAGGAATTGACCGCCCCCGCCCATCCAAACCTGTTGCCCACCTTCCGCGAGCGTGCGTGTCTGCACACGACATACCGCGAAAGAACAGCACTCTGCGCACTTTCGCGGCCCCGCGACCGTGCGCACACTGCCGGCAATGCGCAGCAACCTCACCCGCAGACCCCAGCCACCCCGCCGGAAACCGGAGCGCGGCAGGCCCGAGGCCGCACCCGCGGAACGGCCGGGATTATTAAGAGATTCTGGCAAACATGATGTAACTTCAATCGACACACGATGCGGGGTTGGCCGCTGTCGAGGGGTTAATAGAGACGGTGGACGCAACACCATTCGGGCACTACCAGCTGCAGGAATTGATCGGCCGCGGCGGTATGGGCGAGGTCTATCGCGCTTACGACACCAAGACCGACCGCGTCGTCGCGCTCAAGGTGCTGCCGCCCAGCATGGCCGCCGACGAGACCTTCCAGCAGCGGTTCCGGCGCGAATCACAGGCCGCAGCGGGGCTCAACGACCCGCACGTCGTGCCCATCCACGGCTTCGGCGAGATCGATGGCCGTCTCTATCTCGACATGCGCCTCATCGAGGGCCGCAACCTCGGCACGATCCTCAACGAGGCCGGTAAGAAACCGCTCGACACGACGCTGGCGGTCAAGATCGTCGAGCAGGTGGCGATGGCCCTCGACTCCGCGCACGCGACGGGCCTGATCCACCGCGACATCAAACCGTCGAACATCCTGGTCACCGAACACCAATTCGTGTACCTCATCGACTTCGGGCTGGCGCGCAGCGCGGGCGATAAGGGGCTGACCACCGCGGGCAGCACCCTCGGCACGATGGCGTACATGGCCCCCGAGCGCTTCGAGGGCAAACCGGTCGACCAGACCGCCGACATCTACGCGTTGGCCTGCGTGCTCTACGAATGCCTGACCGGCGTGCGGCCCTATCCCGCCGACAGCCTCGAGCAGCAGATCGCCGGCCACATGAACAAGGACGTGCCGAAGCCCTCGGCGGTCGATCCGCGGTTGGCGGCCTTCGACGAGGTCATCGCCAAGGGCATGGCCAAGTCGCCGGCCAAGCGCTACCAGACGGCCGGTGGCCTTGCCGCCGCCGCCCGCCGGGCGCTCAACGCGCCGGTGCGCACCGCGGGCAGCGGCAGGCACCAGGCGCGACGGGCACCGGCACGCGAGAGGCGGGTGCCGCGCAGGGCGTTGGCGGTGGCCGCGGCCGTGGTGCTGCTCGCGGCGTTGGGCACGTTCGGTGTGCTGCAGTGGCGCGGCGGCCAGGACGGCAGCGCGAAAGCGGCCGGCATCGAGGAGACCACGACGCCGCCGACCGCCGCCGACGGTGCGGTGGAGTCGATCGCGGCGACGGTGCCCGAGGAGATCCGGTCCACGGGCAAGCTCGTCATCGGCGTCAACACTCCTTATGCGCCAAACGAATTCAAGGACGCGGACGGTCAGATCGTCGGCTTCGACGTCGATCTGATGAATGCGATCGCGCGGACACTGGGCCTGGTCCCCGAATACCGCGAAACCGCGTTCGAGGCGATCCTGCCGTCGGTGCGGGCCGGCGACTTCAACGTCGGCATGTCGTCGGTGACCGACACCAAGGAACGCGAGGAGTCGGTCGACTTCGTCACCTACTTCCAGGCGGGCACGCTGTGGGCACAGCGGGCCGGTTCCGACATCACTCCCGCCGACGCGTGCGGCCTTCGCATCGGCGTCGCCTACGCGACGCTTCAGGAGACCGAGGAGATCCCGGACAAGAGCGAGGACTGCGTCGCCGACGGGTCGGCCCCGATTGACAAGGTCGTCTACGTGACGCAGGACGACCTGACGAAGGCGCTGATCAACGGCGAGGTCGACGCCATGGCCACCGACTCGCCGGTCGCCGGATTCGCGATCAAGACCTCTGGCGGCGCGCTGGAGGCCGCCGGAGACGTGTTCTACTCGGCGCCGTACGGCTGGCCGGTGCCCAAGGGGTCCGCGCTGGCCGAGTCGCTGCGCCAGGCGTTGGCGCACCTGATCTCCACCGGCGAGTACCGCACGATCGCGGTGATGTGGGGCGTCGAGAAGGGCATGATCTCGACACCGCAGATCAACGGCGCCACCCGCTGACCGCCACCGGTCGAAGCGCTACGTGTAGCCTGGAGTCAGACCGTCTCCGGTTAGCAGCCATCTCTCGACACGTTGGAACTGCGAAATTGATACCGCGCGCCCCTTCCGACTCGGCCGCTGCGGAACGTAACGAAGGACTTGCTCTATGCAGTCGAACGACCTGTTCTCACACCCTCAGGAGCCTGAGTTCGTCTCGAACCACGACCGCTCCACCGAACCCGTCACCAATCCTGTGTTCTCCGACCGCCCCGATCGCGGTTCGTCCAACCCGTCGTCGTGAACGGCCTGACGGGCACGCGTCGGCTGGCCCGGCCGGTCCGGCTTGTGCTCGCATCGCAGCTCGGCTCCGATATCGACGGTGCCTGGTGGCCCCACACGGGCTCGGTGGCCGGTGAACTGCCCGAGCTGATCGAGACCCTGCACAAGACACTCGGCGAGGTCGTCGATCTCCGAGTGAACTGGGCGGCCACCGACGGCACGCTGGACTTCAACTCGATCCTGTCGAGCACGCGAACCAAGAATCCCGGACCCCGCCGCGCACATCGCCTGATGGTCGTCGTTGGACGCTCAGCGTCGGCGAAACTCCTTGTGATACCGCATATGATAACACCCGCGCTCGGCGCGATGGTCATGCGGTGCGCGGTCGGCAGGCCGGGTGACGGTTCGCCGGAATGCCACCAGTGGCTCGAAGCCGCCGGCACCGTCATCCGCGACGCGCAGTCCGACAGCGCGGCGTGGGCCGCCCGCGCATAGGCCTCAGCGCACGACGATCGTGTGCTCACCCCGCGGCACCAGTTCGCCGATCACCGGCGCGCCCGGAATCTCCCCGGCGACCAGCAATCCGCCCGACGTCTGCGCATCCGCCAGCAGCAGCGCCTCGTCTTTGTCGACCGCGCTCAGGTCGACGTGCGGTGCCACCCACTCGAGGTTGCGCCGCGTCCCACCGCTGACATAGCCCTGCGCCAACGCATCTCGCGCGCCGTCGATGTATGGCACCGCCGCACTGTCGATCACCGCGGTCACGCCGCTGGCGCGGGCCAACTTGTGCAGGTGCCCGAGAAGCCCGAAACCCGTTACGTCGGTGGCGCATTCGGCACCGGAATCGACGGCGGCTTGTGCGGCGTCGGCGTTGAGTGTCGTCATCACCGCGATCGCCTCCGGGAACCGCTCGCCCGTATTCTTGTGCCGACTGTTGAGCACCCCGACGCCAAGCGGCTTCGTCAACGACAACGGAACCCCGGGCTTGCCTGCATCGTTGCGCAGCAACCGATTCGGATCCGCGATACCCGTGACGGCCAGCCCGTACTTCGGTTCGGGGTCGTCGACGCTGTGCCCGCCGGCCAAATGACAACCCGCGGCCCCGCACACGTCCAGCCCGCCCCGCAACACCTCGCCGACCAACTCGAACGGCAGCACCTCGCGCGGCCAGCCCAGTAGGTTCAGCGCGACGACCGGCCGCCCGCCCATTGCGTACACGTCCGACAGCGCGTTGGTCGCCGCGATCCGGCCCCAGTCGTACGGGTCGTCGACGACCGGGGTGAAGAAGTCCGTCGTCGCGATCAACGCCACGTCCCCGTCGATGCGCACCGCGGCCGCATCGTCGCCGTCGTCGAGGCCCACCAGCAGTTCACCGACCGGATCGCGCGGCGCCGCGCCCGTCAGGCCACGCACCGCGTCCTCGAGCTCACCGGGCGGGATCTTGCACGCGCAGCCGCCGCCGTGCGCGTACTGGGTCAGTCGGTAGGTCATCTGCTCCGTCACAGCCTCTATGCTGCCTGGCATGATCGTGCGGTGGGTCAGGGAGGCGTATCCGGTCTGGTGACCGGCGCGGTCTTCAAAATCGCTGAGCGGCAGATCCTGTCGCTGGCGGGTTCGATTCCCGTCCGCCTCCGCCACCTTCGAGGCTGATCACCCGTCCCACACCACGAGCCCGTCGCCGCGGATTCGCGCGCCCTCCGACGGCGTGTGCGGTACGAGACGGCCATCGTGCATGAGATGAGCGACCGGCACCTCGAACCGCAGCACCGCCACGTCGGCGACGATGCGTCGGTGGCAGCGCCACCACACCGACTCGCTGCACATCATCGCGGTGTGCCGGTCCTGCGACTGCTCCACCAGCTCGCCCAGCGCGTCTGCGAACTCGTCGGTGCGCGTGTATGCGGCGTACGCGGCGAACTGCTTGACGCGCCACCACGGGTCCTCGGGCTCGGCGCCGGCGGGCAGGCTGCGGCGTCCGCCGAGCCGCTGCTCCCAGCGGTAGGCCAGCCCGGCGTCTGCGGCCCACTCGGTGATCGCGGCGGTCGCCACGTCGGGGTTGTGCCGGCTGTTCGGGTAGCGACGGATGTCGACGAGCGCCTCGACCTCCGCCCCGCCCAACAGTCGGACGAGCTCCGACCTGTCGAGCGCACCGTGGCCCACCGACGTCAACACACCACCGTGTGTACCCGATCGACCGCGTTGCGCCATGATGGCTGCATGCGACCGTCGCATTGCGCACGTACGTCGCGGGGGTGCCGGTGACCGACCCACGACGACGGGTACCACGCACCGACGCGCTGCTCGCCGACCCGCGCCTTGCCGAAGCATCGCGAGTGCTGGGTCGTACACTGGTGAAAACCGTTGTGGGACAGTCGCAGCAGCGGGCGCGCACCGGTGAGATCGAGCCGGAGCGGGTGGCCGACGACGCGGTCGCCTCGCTGCCGACGAGCGCGGCCACCCTGCGGCCGGTCATCAACGCCACCGGGGTCGTCGTGCACACCAACCTGGGGCGGGCGCCGTTGTCGCGGGCGGCGGTCGACGCGGTCGTCACCGCCAGCGGCGCCACCGACGTGGAATTCGACCTCGAGACCGGCCGACGGGCGCGGCGCGGCCGCGGTGCGCTGGCCGCGTTGGCCCGGGCCGTCCCGACCGCCGGAGGCGTGCACGTCGTCAACAACAACGCCGCCGCGCTGCTGCTCACCGCGATGACGTTGGCGCCCGGCAAGGAGATCATCGTCAGCCGTGGTGAGCTGATCGAGATCGGCGACGGCTTCCGGCTGCCCGAGTTGATGGAGTCGACCGGCTCGCGCATCCGCGAGGTCGGCACCACCAATCGCACCCACCTGCGCGACTACGCCGACGCGCTCGGGCCCGACACCGGCTTCATTCTCAAGGTGCACCCGTCGAACTACTCGGTCAGCGGGTTCACCTCGACGGTCGAGGTGCCCGAGCTCGCCACGCTCGACGTTCCCGTCGTCGCCGACATCGGCTCCGGCCTGCTCACCCCGCACCCGCTGCTGCCCGACGAGCCCGACGCGACGACGATGCTGCGCGACGGCGCCGATCTCGTCACCGCCAGCGGCGACAAGCTGCTCGGCGGTCCCCAGGCGGGCCTGATGTTCGGCGCGGCCGAGCTGATCGAACGGCTGCGGCGCCATCCCGCGGCGCGGGCGCTGCGGGTAGACAAGCTGACCCTCGCCGCGCTGGAGGCGACGCTGGTTGGCCCGCCGCCGCCGGTGATGCAGGCGCTCGACGCCGCCGTCGCCGATCTGCGGGCCCGCGCGCAGAAATTGGCCGTCCAGCTGCCGGATGCCGAGGCCGTCGACTGCACCGCCGCCGTCGGCGGTGGGGGCGCACCGGACGTCGCGTTGCCCAGCGCCGCGGTCAGCCTGCCGGAGTCCTACGCCGCGCCGTTGCGCACCGGTGCGCCAGCGGTGGTCGGGCGGCTGGAGGGCGGCCGGTGCCTGCTGGACCTGCGGACGGTGGCTCCTGACGACGACGGCCTGCTCGCCCAGGCGGTGCTGGCGTGTACGTCGTAGCGACCGCGGGCCACGTCGACCACGGCAAGTCCACGCTCGTCGAGCGCCTCACCGGCATGTGGCCCGACCGGCTGGCCGAGGAGCAGCGCCGCGGCCTGACCATCGACCTCGGGTTCGCATGGACGACGCTCGACGGCCGCGAGGTCGCGTTCGTCGACGTGCCGGGCCACGAGCGGTTCGTCGCGAACATGTTGGCTGGATGTGGGCCGATGCCCCAAGAAAGCCCAGTGATGTTCGTCGTGGCCGCGACCGAGGGCTGGATGCCGCAGTCCGA
The DNA here is from genome assembly GCF_001666865.1 of Mycobacterium sp. E136. NCBI lineage: Bacteria > Bacillati > Actinomycetota > Actinomycetes > Mycobacteriales > Mycobacteriaceae > Mycobacterium > Mycobacterium sp. E136. The sequence continues at coordinate 16,675 of NZ_LZJE01000354.1, read as the reverse complement.
CGAACATCTCGACGCATTACGCGCGCTCGGGGTCCGGCGCCTGCTGGTGGTGATCAGCAAGGCCGATGTCGCCAACCCCGCGACTGCTCTTGAGCAGGTGCGCGAGCGGCTCCCCGATGCGCCGGTGGTACTCGGGACCGACCTGGAAGCCGTTCGCGCTGTGGTGGTTTCGCTTGTCGACGGGTTGCCTGCGCCGGCGCGGGATGCCGATGTGCGGTTGTGGGTGGACCGGTCGTTCACCGTCCGCGGCGCGGGCACCGTGGTGACGGGGACGCTGGCGGCGGGCACGCTGCGCGTGGGCGACGAGCTCGAGCACGGCGGCCAAAAGGTCACAATCCGGGGCCTGCAGTCGCTGGGCCGGGACCGTCGCGAGGTCGGCGCGATCGCGCGGGTGGCGGTGAACCTGCGCGGCGTCGACCGCCAGCAGATCGGCCGCGGGGACACCATCCGTACGCCGGGTGCGTGGCTGGACACCACCGAAATCGACGTCTTGCTAAGGGAATCCGGTGAACTACACCGACAACTGGTACTGCACATCGGATCGGCGGCGGTGCCGGTGCACGTGCGACCGCTCGGCGCGAAAGGCGCCCGACTTCGGTTGGCGCGTCCGCTGCCGCTGCGGATCGGCGACATCGGGCTGCTGCGCGACCCCGGCGAACATCGCATCGCGGCCGGCATCGAGGTGCTCGATGTGCGGCCGCCGGCGCTGCGGCGTCGCGGGGCGGCCCGCGAGCGTGGCGACGAATTGGCGACAGGACGCGTCCGCCCGCCACTGTGCGCGCGCGTAACCGAACTGCGCGCCATGGGTTTTGACGCCGACGGCACACGCGTCGGTGACTGGGTGGTCGACGACGAGTGGTGGGCTCAGCGCCGGCGACAGATGACAGCGGCGCTCGACGGCTGGACGGCCGGACACGACGTCGCGGCCGGGATGCCGCTGGAGGCCCTACGTCAACAGGCCGGCCTGCCCGCCGCGGAGCTGCTAGCCGCGCTGTTGGACGGCACCGAGCTCCAGGTGGTCGACGGCGTCGTGCGACGACCGGACGCCGAGTTGCCCGCGCGCGTCGACAAGGCCGTGCGCACTGTCGAGGAGTGGTTGGCGGCCGAGCCGTTTCGCGCACCGGAGGCCGACGAACTCGCCGACTTGAACCTGGGACCACGCGAACTCGCGGCGGCGGTCCGCGCTGGCCGGCTGAGCCGGATCGCCGACGGCGTGGTCCTCGGACCCGATGCGGTCGACCGCGCAGCGGAGGTACTCGCGACTCTGCCGCAACCGTTCACCGTCGCCGAGGCCAAGCGCGCGCTCAACACCACCCGACGGGTCGCGGTGCCGCTGCTCGAACACCTCGACGCGCGCAAGGTCACCCGCCGCGCCGCCGACGGCACCCGCACGCTGCTGTAACCCCTGCCCCTAACCCCGCGAGCGCTCACCCTTGTACGTCAAGGCCGCGAAATCTGTACATAACTGAGCGCTCGGCCCTGGTGAGCGTTTGGTCTCCCGACGTCCGGGTACGCCGCGCGGGTACGGAAGGAGCGACCATGGCCGACATCAAGACAGGCAACATCGTCGACGACATCATCGCCGACCACCGCGAATTCGAGAGCGTCTTCACCGAGATCGAATCCGCAGGGGACCCGCACAGCCAGCCCGAGCTCGTCGAGCATGTGATCGCCGGGATCGTCAGGCATGCGGTCGCCGAGGAGGAGTACGTCTATCCGGCGGCACGGGAGACGGTGCCCGACGGCGACGAGATGGTCAGCCACGAGATCGAAGAGCATTCTGAGGCCGAAGAGATCATGAAGGAGATCGAGAAGGTCGGCCCCGAGGACGCCAAGTACGACGAACTCGTGCGCAAGTTGATCGCCGACATCCGCCATCACGTCGAGGACGAGGAGAACGATCTGTTGTCAAAGATGCGGATCGCGGCGACGTCGGATCAGCTTCGTGACCTCAGCGAGAAGTTCCACCGCGCCAAGAAGATGGCACCGACGCGGCCGCATCCGCAGGCGCCGGACCACCCGCCGGCCAACCGGATCCTCGCACCGGGAGCCGGGCTCGTGGACCGGCTGCGCGACGCGTTGTCGGGGCGGAACTAACCGGCGGTCCGCTCACGCTCACAGGCCCAAATCGCTGAGACCCGGATGGTCGGCCGGTCGCGGGCCTGACCGGTCCCATCCGAACAGCCGCTGTCCCTCGCTGATCGGCACGTCGTTGATGCTGGCGTGACGCGCCTTCATCAGCCCGTCGGCGGCGAACTCCCAGTTCTCGTTGCCGTACGCGCGGAACCATCGCCCCTCGACGTCGTGGTACTCATAGGCGAACCGAACGGCGATGCGGTCGTCCCCGTAGGCCCAGAGCTCCTTGATCAGCCGATACTCGAGCTCCTGGCGCCACTTGCCGGTCAGAAACTCGATGATCTGCTCGCGGCCCTTGATGAACGTCGACCGGTTGCGCCACCAACTGTCCGGCGTGTACCCCAGCGCGACGCGTGCGGGGTCGCGTGTGTTCCAGTTGTCCTCGGCAGCACGAACTTTCGCGATAGCGGTGTCGTGGGTAAACGGTGGCACCAGCGGTGTCGAGCTCATCGCGTGTCCTTCCCGAAGCCTTTACGTACAGAACCGTACGCTCGGCGCCTTTATTCAGCGCTCCGATTTGATCACCTGCGCCAGGCTGAACTGCCACCGCTCGACGAGCCGGAAACCCATGTCGTGGCTGACTGCGAAGGCGCGCGTCCCGCCGAACAAGGGCCCCGGCGGGATCGCCACGCCCTCTTCGTGTTCCGGGGCGTTCGGGTCGGCCTGCGTGATGATCCAGACGACGTCGCAGTGTTCGAGCGGCCCGACCGACGCCTCCGGGATCAGGTTCGTGTCGAACACGTTGCGGCGGTCGACGGCGCGCTGCCACAGGCTGACGTCGACCAGGCCGAGGTAGGCGTCGGGACGCGCCGCCATCAGCGGCCGCATCGGGGCCGGGTGGAAGGTGACGGTGTCGTTGACCAACAGGCAGTCACCCGCAGCGGCCTTGGCGCTGATCAGGTCGGCGACCTGGCTGTAGTCCATGTCGTACTTCGCATACGGGCCTCGTTGCACCGCAATGAAAGTAGGCGTCGCGACCAGCGCGAACACCACCACGACGACCGCCGCCACCCACGCCCGACGCGCCACCACCATGATGCAGACGCCCAGCAGCAACGCCATCGCGGGCGCGGTGAAGCACAGATACCGCGGCGTGTAGAGCGGTTCGCGCACAGCCGAGTACGCAACGATCAACGCCGTCGGAATGATCAACCAGGCGACCGCCAGCACGGCCGCTTCGCGGTCCCCGACACTCGGTCGCCTGGCGAAGATCCACACCGCGAGAGCCGCCAGCACCACCACCGCCGCCAACGCCGCGAAGTACGGATTGCGATCGAAATACTGTTGGACGGCAACGTCTTCGAACGTACGCGTGCCGATCGGCGTGATCCAGCTGATCTGCTGTGCCTGCCCCGCGACCACCTTGACGAACGGCGCCGTCACCGCGACGCCCACGCCCGCGGCGATCGCAAACGGCAGCACCACCGCGCGTCGTCGCCGGAAGGCCAGCACGAACACCGCGTGTGCGGGGACAAGGAGCGCCAGGTAGACGTCGAACAGAATCGATACGGCCAGCAGAGCGCCGTATCCTGTCCACGCCCAACGTGATTCGCGCCCCGACGCCCACACCAGCACCACGGTCAGCCACACCGCGAGCACCATCGTCAGCGCGTACGGTCGCGCCTCGATACCCGCCCATGTCGCGCGGGGCAGGATCGCGCACACGACGCCGGCGGTCAGCCCAACTCCGCCCGACGACAACTGCCGCCCCAGCACCACGACACCCGCCGCGGCCACGCCGACGGCCAGACCGCTGGGCACCCGCGACCAGAACTCCGTCGGCGGCGCGATGGTGAACCAGCCGTGCATCAGGACGTAGTACAGGCCGTGCACGGCGTCGACGTCGCCGAGCATCTGCCACAGCGCAATCAGGGGTCGGCTGTAAGACGCCGAGATCGTCGCGGCCTCGTCGTACCAGAACGACGGGCGTCCGGCGCCCGCGAGGCTCACCGCAGCGCCGAGGATGCCGACGAGCAGCGGTCCCAGCCACGCGGACCGCTCGCGGTCTACCAGACGCGGATCCAGTCGACGAGCATGACCGACGGATAGGGCGCCCGACGCGGGTCGCCGCCACCCGAACCACCGACCGCCAGGTTGAAGATCGCCTGCAACCAGTAGCCGGGGATCCCGAACGGCCATCGCAGGTCGTCGGGCCGGCCGTGAACCGGAATCGGCTTGGCCGGAACGGTGAAGTACGGCTTGGCGCCGTCGGTGTAGTCACGCCAGAAGCGGAACCCGTCCTCGCTCCACTCGGTGCGCCAGGTGTGCCATGCGGGATCCACCAACTGCGGAATCGACATGCCCTCCCAGGTCTTGCCGTTCGAGGCGGCGTGGACGGTGGTTCCGGGCGGCCACGACTCGTTGCCGTAGTACTCGACGATGTCGATCTCACCGTCGGGTAGCGGATCCTGGTTCAGCAGCCAGTACGCCGGCCAGAGACCGGGGTGCATGCAATCGAGCTTGATGCGCGCTTCCCACGTCGTGCCGATCTGGCCGCGGAAGTGGCTGAGCACCTTGCCGCTGAAGTACTGGTCGCCTTCCTGGGTGGCGCACAGCACGAGGTTGGAGTTGCCGTCGACGAACACATTGCGGCGGTCGTCGCGGTAAATCCCCACTACCGGGGGCCAAACGTCGTCCTGCCAGTTCTGGACGAGCCACTTCGACGGGTCGGGCGCCGAACCGGCCGGACCATCGAATTCGTCCTGGAAGAGGTAGCCGCCGGAAGCCGCATCGGGCGGCGGCTGCACCGGTGCCGGCTGCTGCGGCGAGGCGTTCACCAGCGGCGCGGGTAGGGCCGCGCCGAGCGCGGCGACTCCGGTCATCTTCATCAGGGTGCGACGGTCGATTTCGGCCACAGCAGCACCTTAGAGGGTGCGAACCTTGATCACGTCGGGTTCCGACCACCGTGGTGTCAGCGGCGGTCATCCGGCGGCGCCGCGCGCTTGGAGCAAACCACTCCTGACGAGCCGCAACGCCGACATAAGTCCGCTTCGTGGCAACAGGCTCGTGTTCACGGTTTGATGGGAGGCACGTCGGGTAAGGAGGCACTGTGGACCTCAAGGGGTTGTTCCAGTCGTGGCCGGTGTACCGGCAGCTCACGGGCGAGGACCGGCTGGGACGCGGCCAGGCCGCCCAGTCCAAGCGCTCATCGACGCTGACGCCGCGCACCACCGCAGCCGACCGGGTCGCGCACTCCGTGTGCCCTTACTGCGCGGTCGGCTGCGCGCAGAAGGTCTACGTCAAAGACGAGAAGGTCATCCAGATCGAGGGCAACCCCGACAGCCCGATATCGCGAGGTCGCCTGTGCCCCAAGGGGTCTGCGAGCAAGCAGCTCGTCACCGGCCCGCAGCGGCTGACCAAGGTACGCTACCGCCCGCCGTACGCCACCGAGTGGCAGGAGATCGATCTCGAGACCGCGATGGACATGGTCGCCGACCGGGTTCTCGATGCGCGCGAGAAGGGCTGGCAGCAGTTCGACGCGGACCGCAACACGCTGCGCCGCACCATGGGCATCGCGAGCCTGGGCGGCGCGACGCTGGACAACGAAGAGAACTACCTGATCAAGAAGCTATTCACCGCGCTGGGGGCCCTACAGATCGAGAACCAGGCGCGTATTTGACACAGCGCCACGGTTCCCGGTCTGGGAGCCTCCTTCGGTCGCGGCGGGGCGACGGACTATCAGCAAGACCTCGCCAACGCGGACTTCATCGTGATCATGGGTTCGAACATGGCCGAAGCCCATCCGGTCGGCTTCCAGTGGGTGGTCGAGGCCAAGGCGCGCGGAGCCAAGGTCGTCCACATCGATCCGCGGTTCACCCGCACGAGTGCGCTGGCCGACCGGCATCTCACGCTGCGGGCCGGCAGTGACATCGCGTTCCTCGGCGGCGTCATCAACTACATCCTGAGTAACGACCTCGACTTCCGCGAGTACGTCACCGCCTACACCAACGCCGCGTTCATTGTCGACGAGCAGTTCCGGGACGCCGAGGACCTCGACGGCCTGTTCTCCGGCTACGACGACGAAACCGCCTCCTACGACCCGTCGACGTGGCAGTACGAAAGCACCGACCCCGAGAGCGGCGGCTCTGAGGCCAAAGAGCACGCGGCCGCCGATGAAAGTGGTTCCGGCGGACCGCCGGTCGGGGGCGGGGCGGGCCAGATCCCGAGCGACCCGACACTGCAGCATCCGCGCTGCGTCTACCAGATCCTCAAACGGCATTACGCCCGCTACACGCCGGAGATGGTGGAGCGGGTATGCGGTGTTCCCCGCGACGACTTCCTCGACATCGCCCGGGCGTGGACCGAGAACTCCGGGCGCGAACGCACCGCCGCCCTGGTCTACAGCGTCGGGTGGACCCAGCACACGATGGGTGCTCAGTTCATCCGCGCCGGCGCGATCATCCAACTGCTGCTCGGCAACATCGGCCGCCCCGGGGGAGGCGTGTTCGCCTTGCGCGGGCACGCCAGCATCCAGGGTTCGACCGACGTGCCGACGCTGTTCAACCTGCTGCCCGGTTACCTCGCCATGCCGCACGCCGGTCAGGAGACGCTGGCCGACTACCTCGACGACATCAAGAGCCAAAACCAGAAAGGCTTCTGGCACAACGCCGATGCCTACATGGTGTCGCTGCTCAAGGAGTACTGGGGCGAACACGCAACCGCCGACAACGACTTCTGCTTCGACTACATGCCCCGCATCAACGGCGACCACGGCACGTACCGCACGGTGATGGACATGGTCGACGGCAAGGTGTTCGGCTACTTCCTGCTCGGCCAGAACCCCGCCGTCGGATCGGCACACGGTCGCCTGCAACGCCTCGGCATGGCGAACCTCGACTGGTTGGTGGTGCGCGACCTCGTCGAGATCGAGAGCGCGACGTTCTGGAAGTCGGCCCCCGAGATCGAAACCGGGGAGATCAGCCCAGAGACGTGTCGCACCGAGGTGTTCCTGTTCCCCGCCGCCTCGCATGTCGAGAAGTCCGGCACGTTCACCCAGACCCAGCGCAAGCTGCAGTGGCGCGAACAAGCGGTCGAGCCGCAAGGCGACGCCCGATCCGAGCTGTGGTTCTTCTATCACCTCGGCCGGATCCTGCGCGAAAAGCTCTCCGGCTCAACAGATGAACGCGACCGTCCGCTGCTGGACCTGTCGTGGGACTACCGGATGGACGGTGACGAGCCGTTGGCCGACGACGTGCTGCGACGCATCAGCGGCGTGGATCTGACCACGGGCCGAGCCGTCGACAACTACCTGTCGCTGAAGGCCGACGGCTCCACGATGTGCGGCTGCTGGATCTACAGCGGCGTATACGCCGACGAGGTCAACCAGGCCGCGCGGCGTGAACCGCACGACGACGCCCAGTGGGGCTGGGTGTGGCCGATGAACCGGCGCGTGCTCTACAACCGCGCCTCGGCCGACCCGCAGGGCAGGCCGTGGAGCGAGCGCAAGAAGCTCATCTGGTGGGACGCCGAGAAGGGGGAGTGGACGGGTTATGACGTCCCCGACTTCGAGAAGACCAAACCGCCGGACTACGAACCACCCTCGGACGCAGTCGGTGTCGAGGCGCTGCGCGGCGACGACGCGTTCGTCATGCAGGCCGACGGCAAGGCGTGGCTGTTCGCGCCCAACGGTGTGCGCGACGGGCCGCTGCCGACGCACTACGAACCGCACGAGTCGCCGATGGCCAACGCGTTGTACAAACAGCAGGGCAATCCGGCGCGCAAGGTGTACGGGCGTGCGGACAACCCGTCGAACCCGTCGCCGCCCGAGTTGCACGGCGAGGTGTTCCCGTTCGTCTTCACCGCTGCCCGGCTGACCGAACACCACACCGCCGGCGGCATGAGCCGTCAGCTGCCGTACCTCAGCGAGCTGCAACCGGGGCTGTTCGTCGAGGTGTCGCCGGCGCTGGCCGCCGAACGCGGTCTGACGCACATGGATTGGGCGCACGTGGTGACCAGCCGGTCGGCTGTCGACGCGCGGGTGTTCGTGACGGACCGGATGCGGCCGCTGCGCGTCGAGGACCGGGTGGTGCACCAGGTGTGGATGCCGTACCACTGGGGCAACGTCGGGTTGATCGACGGTGACGTCGTCAACGACCTGCTCGGCGTGGTGGCAGATCCGAACGTGTTCATCCAGGAGAGCAAGGTCGCGACGTGCGACATCCAGCCGGGACGCCGGCCCAGGGGTGCGGCGCTGTTGCAGTACATCGCGATGTACCGCGAGCGGGCGCGCATCACCCCGGAGACGGGTACCAACCTGGACACGACCGGGGCGTCGGCCGATCACACCGAGGAGACGCCATGAGCAACAACAGTTTCTACGGTCCTCTCGACGATGTGGCCGCCGACGCGGGATACGGCGAACACCCGCCACGGATGGGGTTTTTCACCGACACGTCGGTGTGCATCGGCTGCAAGGCGTGCGAGGTCGCGTGCAAAGAGTGGAACGAGGTTCCCATCTCTGGGGACGGGGACGGGTTCAACCTGCTGGGCATGTCGTTCGACAACACTGGCGAACTGGGCGCGAATTCGTGGCGCCATGTGGCGTTCATCGAGCAGCCGTCTCGGGAACGCGTCGACCTCGGCATGCCGGGTTTCGAGCGGCCGGGCGACACCATGAGCGCCGAAACAAGGCAGGACTTTCGCTGGTTGATGAGCAGCGACGTCTGCAAGCACTGCACCCACGCCGGCTGCCTGGACGTGTGCCCGACGGGCGCGCTGTTTCGCACCGAGTTCGGGACCGTCGTTGTGCAGCAGGACATCTGCAACGGCTGTGGCTACTGCGTCTCGGGATGCCCGTACGGGGTGATCGAGCGGCGCGAGGGTGACGGTCGGGCGTGGAAGTGCACGCTGTGCTACGACCGCTTGCGTGACGGGCTCGAACCGGCCTGCGCGAAGGCGTGCCCGACGGACTCCATCCAGTTCGGTGTCCTCGACGAGCTGCGCGAACGAGCAGCCCTGCGCGTCAACGAGTTACACGAACGCGGTATCACTGAGGCGCGGCTGTACGGCGAAGACCCGAACGACGGTGTCGGCGGCGACGGTGCGTTCTTCCTTCTGCTCGACGAACCGGAGGTGTACGGATTGCCGCCGGATCCGGTGGTGCCGACCCGCGATGCCGGGGCGATGTGGCGCTATGCGGGCATGGCGGCCTCGGCGATGATCGGCATCGCGATGTCGTCGTTCCTGGGCAGGCGACGCTGATGCCCCGCGAGCAACTCAACGTGCCGAAGGCCGAGTTCCGGTCGTACTACGGCAAGCAGATTCTCAAGAGCCCGGTGTGGAACTGGATGATCGCGGCGTACCTGTTCTGCGGCGGACTGTCCGCAGGCTCGGCGATGCTGGCCGCCGGGGCCGACTTGACGGGACGCACGCAGCTGCGCAAGGTGACCCGAATCGGTTCGCTGGTCAGCATTTTGGCGAGCCTGTACTTCCTGATCGCCGACCTCGGCCGCCCGGAGCGGTTCCACCACATGCTGCGGGTGGCCAAGCCGAGCTCGCCGATGAGCATGGGCACCTGGATCCTCTCGGCGTACGGCCCGGGGTCGGGGGTGATCGCGGTGGCGGAGCTGATGCCGCGGCGGCTGCGACGCACGGCGCTGGGCCGGCTGGTCGACTGGGTGGCGCGACCGGCCGGGCTCTGGGCGGCGGGGACGGCGCCGGGGGTGGCGTCGTACACGGCAGTTCTGTTGTCGCAGACGGCGGTTCCGGCCTGGCGGGAGGCGCACCCGTATCTGCCGTTCGTGTTCACGGGTTCGGCGGCGGCCAGCGGTGCGGGCCTGGGGATGATGCTGGCGCCCTACGGCGAGAGCGGTCCAGCCCGACGAATGGCTGTCCTGGGCGCGGGTATGGAAGTCGTGGCGTCGCGGACGATGGAGCGGCGGCTGGGCGTGGAGGGCGAGGCGTATACGACCGGACGACCACATCGTTTGCGCCAACTGTCGGAGGTGCTGACCGTCGGCGGAGCCGTCGGCGCGGCGCTCGGGCGGAACCGCTCGACGATGGTCGCGTCCGGGGCGGCGCTGCTCGTCGGCAGCGCACTGCAGCGGTTCGGCGTGTTCGAGGCCGGCGTGGCGTCGACGCAGGACCCCAAGTACGTCGTGGTCCCGCAACGAGAGCGCCTCAACTCTTCCCGGCGAGACTCTTCCCCGCGAGCAGACGCAAACCTGCCCGAAAACGCGTGAAAATGGGCGAGTTCGCGTCTGCTCGCGGATAGGGTGGCCCGGGCACCCGGCTCGGTGGGAGGTTGACGATGGCGACGACAACCCAAGCGGAACCGCCGCGGTCGACAGCCGCGGAAACCCGGCGGGCGATCTGGAACACGATCCGCGGCTCGTTGGGCAACCTCGTCGAGTGGTACGACGTCTACATCTACACGGTGTTCGCCTCGTACTTCGAAGGCCAGTTCTTCGCCGAGTCCGAGAAGAACTCGACGGTGTACGTGTACGCGATCTTCGCGGTGACGTTCGTGATGCGGCCTGTTGGCTCGTGGTTCTTCGGACGTTTCGCCGACCGGAGAGGTCGACGCGCCGCGCTGACGGTCAGCGTGTCGCTGATGGCGCTGTGTTCCATGGTGATCGCGCTGGTGCCGTCGCAGGCGACGATCGGGGCGGCGGCGCCGATCGTACTGGTCCTCGCGCGCCTGGTGCAGGGGTTCGCGACCGGAGGCGAGTACGGGACGTCGGCGACATACATGTCGGAGGCGGCGACCCGCGAGCGCCGCGGCTTCTTCTCGTCGTTCCAGTACGTGACGCTGGTGGGCGGTCACGTGCTGGCGCAGTTCACGCTGCTGGTGCTCGACGCGTTCCTCGACGAGGATCAGCTGCGCGACTTCGGCTGGCGCATCGGTTTCGCGATCGGCGGTGTCGCGGCGGTCGTGGTGTTCTGGCTGCGGCGCACGATGGACGAATCGCTCAGCGAGGACGTCATCGAGGCGACGAAGGCCGGCGAGGACAAGGGCGCCGGGTCGATGCGCGAGCTGTTCACCCGCTACTGGAAGCCGCTGCTCATCTGCTTCCTGATCACGATGGGCGGCACCGTCGCGTTCTACACCTACAGCGTCAACGCGCCCGCGATCGTGAAGACGGCGTACAAGGGCGAGGGGATGACGGGCACCTGGATCAACCTGATCGGGCTGATCTTCTTGATGCTGCTGCAACCGGTCGGCGGGATGATCAGCGACAAGGTGGGGCGCAAGCCGCTGCTGCTGTGGTTCGGTTTCGGCGGGGTGGTATACACCTACATCCTGATCACCTATCTGCCCGAAACCCGTTCTCCGCTCACGTCTTTCCTGCTGGTTGCGGTTGGATACATCATCCTCACCGGCTACACCTCGATCAATGCGCTGGTCAAGTCGGAGCTGTTCCCGGTGCACGTGAGGGCGCTCGGCGTGGGCGTGGGCTACGCGTTGGCGAATTCGATGTTCGGCGGCACGGCGCCGCTGATCTACCAGGCGCTCAAGGCGCGCGATCAGGTGCCGCTGTTCATCGGGTACGTGACGGTGTGCATCGCGATCTCGCTTCTGGTGTACATCTTCGCCTTGAAGAACAAGTCGGAGACGTTCCTGGACCGGGAGCGCGGTTCGGCGTTCGTGCGCTGATTTCACGCGCGCGTGAGACTGTTACCATCTAGACGAATCATGTGATGTGCCAGCGCCCTAGCCTCGCCGAGGGATTCGGGGGTTGAGTGGTTCGCCGTCACAGAAGGGTCCGACAAGTCATGCGCCGTCAATCCTCCAGCGCGCGCCCGACGATCAGCGGATCGGGCTCGCCGACCACCGCGTGGTCCTTGTCGTCATAGTCGAAGCGCGACAACAGGTATCGCATCGCGTTGATCCGGCCGCGCTTCTTGTCGTTGCTCTTGACCACGATCCACGGGGCGTAGTCGGTGTCGGTGGCGACGAACATGTCCTCCTTGGCCCGGGTGTAGGCCTCCCACCGGTTGACCGCTTCCATGTCCATCGACGAGAACTTCCATTGCCGCAGCGGATCGACGAGCCGGATCGCGAACCGCGTCCTCTGCTCGGAGGGTGACACCGAGAACCAGAACTTGGTGAGATGCAGTCCCGAGTTGACCAGCATCTCCTCGAATGCCGGTGCCTGCCGCATGAACTCGGCGTGTTGTTCAGGTGTGCAAAAACCCATGACCCGCTCCACGCCTGCGCGGTTGTACCAGGAGCGGTCGAAGAGCACCATCTCCCCGGCGGTGGGCAGATGTTTGACGTATCGCTGGAAGTACCACTGCGACTTCTCTTCTTCGGTCGGCTTCTCCAGCGCGACGACGCGGGCACCCCGAGGGTTGAGGTGCTCCATGAAGCGCTGGATCGAGCCGCCCTTGCCCGCCGCGTCTCGACCCTCGAACACAATGACGTGTCGTGCGCCGGTGCGCTTGCTCCAGTTCTGCAGCTTGAGCAGTTCGATCTGCAGGCGCCGCTTGGTGCGCTCGTATTCGTCGCGGCTCATTCGCTCGTCGTACGGGTAGCGCTCGCGCCAGGTCTGGATCGGATTTTCGTCACGGTCCAGCAGCACCGGGTCGTCTTCGTCCTCGTCGTTGACGGTGTATCCGTGGTTGTCGGTCGCGAGGGCGTCCAGGTCGATCTCTGAGTCTGCAGTCGTCATCACCGGCTCCTAATGAGCCTCGCCTACCCGCATGCCTGCGCGGCTAACCGCGCTAACCTCAGCGGGTGCGGCTTCTCCGCGCCGTGGCCGGCGCCCCGTTGAGTTTCGTGTGGCTGCTCGTTCTGCTCGTCACGACGCGTGTGCAGCGCTCGGCCGGTCGTCGGGGTTCGCGACGGATCCAGCGCCGAAACTCCACGAACCTGCGCCGACTGCGGTCAGAACCGCATCGGGTACTCACCACCAGCCTGTTCTGGCTCGACGACCACAGGTGGTGGCCCTACGTCCCGGTGTTCGTCACCGTCGTCGCGCCTGCGGAGCGACGATTGCGTTGGTGGCGTTGGCTTCTCGTGGGCATCTGCGCTCACGTCATCGGCACCTACCTCGGGCAGAGCTACCTGCGGTTGCTGATCCGGACGGGCCGAGCGCCGCAGCGGCTCGAGAACGCACGCGATGTCGGGGTGAGCTACTTCGTCCTCGGGGTGGCCGGCGCGCTGTCGGGCTACACCCGCAGGCAATGGCGACCCGGCGCCCAGGCCGTCGCGACGCTGGCGCTCACGGGGAACGCCGCCGCCCGGCCGACGTTCACCGAAGTCGGGCACCTGACCGCGTTCCTCGTCGGCCTCGCCGCGGTCCCGCTCACGCCGGACCGCGACTCGCAGCCCTATCCGCCGCTACCGCGCTGACCTCGGCGAATCCGCGCCGAGGTTTCGCGATTGCCACCTCGGGAACGATGTGGCCATGGATTGGGAATGTGCCGTCGTCGGGGGCGGGGCCGCCGGGCTGAGCGCCGCCCTCGTGTTGGGACGCGCGAGACGTCGGACGGTCGTCATCGACGCCGACGAACAGAGCAACCGCGCCGCCAACGTCATCGGCGGCATGCTCGGCTATGACCAGCGTCCGCCCGCCGAGCTGTACGCCCAGGGGCGCCGCGAGCTGACCGCCTACCCCAGCGTCGAGTACCGCCACGGGAAGATCGTCAGCGGCCGCCCTGCCGACAACTGCTTCATCCTCGAACCTGACGACGGCGATCCGATCCTCGCCAAACGGGTTCTGCTCGCCACCGGCATGCAGTACTGCCCACCCGACCTGCCCGGCCTCGCGGAGCTGTGGGGCACCTCTGTGTTCCAATGCCCGTTCTGCCACGGCTGGGAGATGCGCGACAGGCGCCTCGCCACCATGGCGGCCGGCGAAGAGGCCATGCATTCGGCGCTGATGCTGCGGGGCTGGAGCGACGACGTCGTTCTGCTCACCGATGGACGCACCGACCTGTCGCCGACCGACAAGGAGGTGCTGGAAGCCGCCAACGTCACGATCGAAGACCGTCGTGTCGTCGAATTGCTCAGCGAAAACGGACAACTCAGTGCCATCGCCTTCGCCGACGGCGACCGCCTGGCTCGCGACGGTCTGCTGGTCGAGGCTCCGCTCAAACAACGCTCACAGCTTGCCGACCAGTTGGGCGCCGCCTGCACTCCCGGGCCGCTGGCGGCCGACACCATCAGCATCGACCCGATCCACCGCACGGAGGCCAGCGGCGTGTTCGCCGCAGGCGACCTGTGTAGTGAACAGCCCTACGTCGCAGGCGCGATCGCGGCGGGATCGAAGGCGGCGATGATCATCGTGCAGAGCCTGCTCGCCGACGAGTTCAGCCTGCCCTATCCGCCGATCTGACCCAGCAGCGCGTCGCACGTCACCGGCAGATCCCGAACCCTAACCCCGGTGGCGTGGTAGACCGCATTGACGACCGCAGCGGGCGAGCCGACGATACCGATCTCTCCGGCACCGCGGGAACCCATCGGATTCGAATGCGGGTCAATGTCATCGAGCCAGATCGCGTCGATGTTTGGGACGTCGGCGTGCGAGCTGATGTGGTAGGTGGCGAGGTCGCGGGTGACGACGTGACCGAACCGATGATCGCGCACGCTCTCCTCGTGCAGCGCCATCGACAGTCCCATCGTCATTCCGCCGATCAGCTGTGACCGCAGCGTGGTCGGGTTGATCGCCCGGCCGATCGAGAACACGCCGAGCATCCGCGACATGTGGATCTCGCCGGTGTAGCGGCTCACGCGAACCTCGGCGAAGTGCGCGCCGAACGAGTACATCGCATGGTCCTGCGCCTCTTCGTTTTCCGGAGCCTCGGTGAGCGTCGCGGTCCCGACCTCCGGGTCATCGCCGTGGTCGTGACGGAACTGCCGCGCGGCCGCCACGATCGCGCGGCCCCACGAGCTGATGCCTGACGATCCGCCCTCCACCGACGCGGCGGGTAGTGCGGTGTCACCGATCTGCAGCTCGACCGCGGACAACTCGCATCCGAGTGCGTCCGCCGCGATCTGCGACAAGGCGGTCCAGGTGCCGGTGCCGATGTCGACAGCGCCGATCTGTACCGCATAGCGCTGCGGGGCAACACATTCGATACGAGCATTGTTGCCGGGCTGGATCATCGCCGGATACACCGCCGACGCCACACCGGTGCCGATCAGCCATTCGCCGTCGCCGCGGCTGCGGGGCTTCGGATCGCGCGGCGCCCAGCCGAACCGGTCGGCGCCGGTCAACAGGCACTCGACCAGCCGACGGTCCGACCACGGATTGCCGGTCTCGGGGTCGACGTCGGGCTCGTTGCGGATGCGCAGCTCGATCGGGTCGACACCACACTCCACGGCCAGCTCGTCCATCGCGACCTCGAGCGCGTACGTACCCGGACATTCGCCCGGTGCACGCATCCAGAACGGTACGGGGACATCGAGTTTCGCCAACCGGTGCGAGGTCTTGCGGTTGGCGCCGGCGTACATCATGCGCGACGGCACAGCGGTCTGCTCGGCGAACTCCTTGACCGTCGCGGTCTGCTCGACCACCTCGTGGCTGACCGCGGTGATCTTCCCGTCGCGATCCGCACCGAGGCGGATGTGCTGGATCGTCGGGGTGCGGTATCCGACGACGTCGAACATCTGCTGGCGCGTCAACGCGAGCTTGACTGGGCGACCCGCGGCGCGTTGCGCGGCCATAACAGCGAGCGTGTTGTGCGAATGCGGTGCACCCTTGGAGCCGAATCCACCGCCGATGTGCTTGGCGATCACGCGGACCTGCTCCTTGTCCCGCCCGAACATCGTCGCCATCTGCTCACGCGCGACGTGCACGCCCTGCGTCGAATCCCACAGCGTCAGACCGTCCTTGTCCCACTGAGCAATACAGGCATGCGGCTCCATGGGGTTGTTGTGCTCGTGCGGCGTCGTGTACGTCTGGTCGACGGTGATGGCCGCCGAACGCAGCGCGGACTCCACGTCGCCCTCGGAGGTGTCGGTCGGAAACGACGGGTTCACCTGCTCGGGCGCGTACAGCCCGGGGTGTTCACCGCGAATCTTCGTATCGTGGTCGGCGGCGTCATAGGAGACCCG
This sequence comes from Mycobacterium sp. E136, assembly GCF_001666865.1. NCBI lineage: Bacteria > Bacillati > Actinomycetota > Actinomycetes > Mycobacteriales > Mycobacteriaceae > Mycobacterium > Mycobacterium sp. E136. The sequence continues at coordinate 537 of NZ_LZJE01000354.1, read as the reverse complement.
CACGAGACTCGCTGCGTGGCATGCTGTTTCGGCGCTCGACGCGATGGCACCGCCGATGATCTGCCCGCGATAGCTCACCCGATCGTCCTGCAGGATCGTCAGGTCACCGTCGGATGCGTCGGCAAGCCGGGGAGCGTCGAACACGGTCAACACGGCGGTGACCCCATCCAGCGCTACCGCCGCCGAGGTATCCATCGCGGTGACGCGTCCCTTGGCGATCGTCGCTTGGACGGGGTGCACATACAGCGGTGCGTCGACGCGGTGCTCGAACGCGTAGGGGGCCGTCCCGGTGACCTTGGCCGGGCCGTCGAGGCGGGTGACGCGGAGCTGGACCAGGCGCAGCCGTTGTCCGGCAACGAGTTCAAGGTCGAGCTGACGCGCGGCGCCATCGTCGCCACACTCGCCGCGCTGACAAACGGAGCGCAGCGATGACCGCGCTGGAACCCCGCACCATCGGCACCCGCGTCACCCGCCTCGACGGCCCGGCCAAGGTCACCGGGACGGCCCCCTACGCGTTCGAGCACCGCGTCGACGCAC
>NZ_LZJE01000353.1:0-8869 GCF_001666865.1 Mycobacterium sp. E136 | reverse complement strand
GACCTCACACTGTTTCTGCTCGACCAAGACGGCCCCGAGCCCACCGACATCGACCGCGCCCGCAAACGCGGCCTCAGAAAGTCCAAACAAAGCCCCGACGGAATGGTGGAACTACGCGCCACGCTCACCCCCGAAGCGTGGGCGGTGTGGGAAGCAATCTTGGCCAAATACGCCGCCGCCCCGGGCATGTGCAACCCCGACGACCCCGAACCATGCACCTCGGGCACCCCGACCCAAGCCCACATCGACACCGACCACCGCACCCTGGCCCAGCGCCAACACGACGCACTGCTCGCCGTCGGGCGCATCGCATTGATGAGCGGACAACTCGGCCGACTCAACGGGCTACCGGTGTCGATCATCATCCGCACCACCCTGCAAGACCTGCAGTCACGCGCCGGAGTCGGCACCACCGGCGGCGGCACCGTCATGCCGATCACCGACGTCATCCGAATGGCCGCTCACGCCAACCACTACCTGGCCGTGTTCGACAAAGCCACCGGATCGGCGCTGGATCTGTTCCGCACCAAGCGCATCGCCTCCCCCGCGCAGCGGATCATGCTGATCGCCCGCGACGGCGGCTGCACCAAACCCTGCTGCACCGTGGGCGCTTACGGCTGCCAGGTACACCACGTGGTGGCCGACTGGACCGACGGCGGCAACACCAACATCGACGAACTCGGCCTGGCCTGCGGACCGCATAACCGCAGCGTCACCACCAACGGCGGCTGGAGCACCCGCATCAACGACCGCGGCGAAGTCGAATGGCTCCCCCCACCCGACCTCGACACCGGCCAAGCCCGAACCAACTACTACCACCGCCCCGAACGCCTCCTACGACCCGACGACGACGAACCCACCGACGAAACCCCAACCGAGCCCGCACCTGCCGAAAACACCGAACCCGGTGACGAACCCGGCGGGCCAGCACCCCCAGGAGACCAGGCGGCCTGACCGCCGCTCGCAGTGGTCTTTTGCTCGCTCCAAGCGGCGGGACACCGCTTGCCATGTGGGTGTACCGAGCCATGAGGGTGTACCGAGTTGACGGTGAGCGCCGCACACACCGTGTCGTGTTCGAAGCGCTGGCGGTATGGCCGCCCGACGTGGTGACGCGGCACACGCCGAATCCGGACCTCCCGCGGCCCGATCGGAGGGACAATAGCGGTATGGCCGGAACCCTGTTCTTCGACGGCAACTGCGGAATGTGCACCCGCGCTGTGTACTTCATTGTGAAGCTGAACCGGACCGGGAAACTGCGAACCGCTCCTCTGCAGGGCGAAGGCGTCGCCGAGCGCTTGAGAATCCCCGAGGCGCGGGTCCTCGACGCCGCACGATGGCTCGACGATTCCGGCCAGGTGTACGAGAGCGCAGAGGCGATGAACGCCGCGGTCGCGGCAGCGCTGGGATCTGAGCTCCCACTACGCATCTACCGGCTCCCCGGCATCCGGGCGCTACAGGAGGCTGTCTACCGGTACGTCGCCTCTCATCGCTATCGCTTCCCCGGTACGACGCCGTTCTGCGAGTCTCATCCGGTCACCTGCTGACCCGGTGGTGTCCTGGGAGGTTCACGTCCGGGCAACGCGCCCCGACGACCTCGACGCGATCGGCGACATCTACGCGCACTACGTCGAAAACACCGGGGCGACCTTCGAATTGGCGCGCCCCGACCGCGTCGCGTGGGATCGTCGCTTCGATGCCGTCGTGACAGCGGGCTTACCGTTCCTATCCGCCGTGCTGGGTGGAGAGATCGTCGGTTACGCCTACTGCGCTCCGTGGAAGATCCGCCCCGCCTATCGGCACACCGTGGAGGATTCGGTCTACGTGGCGCCCCACGCGGTCGGGCACCGGGTGGGCGCCGAACTGCTCGACGCGCTGCTGGCCGATTGTCTGTCCGCGGGCGTGCGGGAGGTGATCGCGGTCATCGTCGACGCCGACGCCGACGCCTCCGTCGCTTTGCACCGCAGCCGCGGGTTCGTCGAAGCCGGTCGGCTCACCGCCGTCGGTTACAAGCACGACCGGTGGCTCGACACCCTGCTACTTCAGCGCAGCCTGGCCGGTCAGAGCGTCACGTCGGTCCAGGCCGGATCGTCGTCGCTGTGGTCGCCGTCGACGCGGCACTCTCCGTAGAGCTTCATCGTGGCCGAACCGGCTTGCCTCGTCTCATGGGTGAGGAGCGCGGTCATGCCCGACCTGGTCAGTGTGATCCCGAAATGGTCGCCTTCGGCCCCCGACCGGACCCAGCCGTCGTCGACCAACGCCGCAGCGATCCCATCCAGATAGCCCGCCGAGTTGCGTTGCGGCACAGTAAATGTCATGTGCAAGACGGCCTGGTAGGGCGGACCCTCCTCCGCGCCGCACGGCATGAACGCATAACCCCCGGCGGGATGCTGCAGCCGTGCGGTGGCGATGACGCGTCGAGCCGCCGTCACGACCTGTGCGGCCGCCTCGTCATCGGTGATGGTCGCGGCTGGGCGAAGCGGCCGCTCACCGAGTCCCGTGATCACCACGGCCGCACCGAGCGCGAGGCACATCGCCAACGCGGCCCACAGCAGGAGCCGCGACGGGCGGGACCGCAACTGGTCAGCCATCGCCTCCTGCGATCCCGTCGAGCATGCGGTCACAGACGACGTCCATTTCGCGACGGGCCTGCTTGCGGTCGACCGCCCGCGACACGTACAGCGCGGCCTCGTCGAGAGCCCCGAGCAGGACGTGCGCCGTGGGTCGCAGCGGTTGGTCGGGTATCGCGCCCTGGGCGACCGCGTGGGCCAGCATGCCCTCGATCACCCCGAGGCCGTATTTCATCCCGACCTCGCGCCAGCGTTCCCAGCCCAGCACTGCAGGCGCGTCGATGAGGACGATCTGCTGCACGTCGGGCGCCGCGCAGGCGTCGAGGAACAACCGGGCGCCGACCCGCATCGCCTCCACCGGGTCTGTCGGTTGGCGTTCGGCGATTTCGCGCGCAATGTCGGCGACCATATCCCGCTCGATCTCTTCGTAGACGGCCGCGAACAAGCCGGCCTTGTCGCCGAACTGGTGGTACAGCGCCCCACGGGTGACACCCGCCGCCGAAACGACAGCCTGGGTGGATACCTCGGCGAATCCTCTGTCCGCAAACAGTTTTCGGGCGGCAGCCATGAGCTGAGCACGCGTCGCGGCGGTGCGCTCGGCCTGGGTTCGCCGGCGGCGAGAATCCGGACCCGCCCCCTCATTGACTTTCATACAGACTGCACGTAACTTTCGTACCAGTTGTTTGTAAGTGGTGATGGAGAGGATAGCGAACATGCCCCAACTGGCGCTGGAACAGGCGACCATCGACTACCGCGTGTTGGGTCCCGAGGATTCCCCTCATCCTCCGGTGGTCTTCGTTCACGGGATTCTCGTCGACGGCCATCTGTGGGATCCGGTCGCCGATGACCTTGCCCGCCAGGGCTACCGCTGTTACTTACCGACGTGGCCTCTCGGTTCCCACACCATCCCGGTGAATCCCGGAACCGAGTTGTCACCGCAGGGGGTGGCGGCGATGATCCGCGAATTCCTTGCCGCCCTCGACTTGTCGGACGTGACGCTGGTCGGCAACGACACCGGAGGTGGCCTGTGTCAGCTCGTCGTCGACCAGGGACCCGACCGTGTCGGGCGGTTGGTGCTCACCAATTGCGATGCCTTCGACAAGTTCCCGCCGTTCCCCTTCGACGTGGTGTTCGCGCTGCTGCGCGGACCCGCCTCGATCAAGCTGTTGTTCTCGACGATGAAAGTGCCTGCCCTGCGCCATTCCCCGTTGGGCTTTGGGCTTCTGATGCATCCTGACGCTCGATTGACCGAGTCGTGGCTGCGACCATGCCTCACCGATGCCCGGATCCGCCGGGATCTGGCCGGACTGCTGCGAGCCGTTGCCAAGACTGATCTCACCGATGTGGCGACCAGGCTCCCCCGGTTCACCAAGCCGGTGACGTTGGTGTGGGGACAGCGGGACCGGGCGTTCACGCCGGCGCTCGGCAGGCGGTTGGCCGCATGCTTCAGCAACTCGACCCTGATCGAGGTGCCCGAGGCGAGGACGTTCGTGTCGCTGGATGCACCCTCGGCCGTGATCGACGCGATCCTCGGAGTCGGTGCCACCCCGCGGAGTTGAGCGCTGCCTGGGTGAATTCGCGCCAGTTGGGTACTCCCTAGCCGATTACGGCGCGGTCGAGGAGGCTGGCGATGAGTTCTGGCGTGCAAACCGGCACGATCACCACCCAGGTCCCGGGTCGGCTGGATCGGTTGCCCTGGTCGCGATTCCACTGGCGCGTCGTCATCGGGCTGGGCGGAGTGTGGATCCTCGACGGCCTCGAAGTCACCATGGTGGGCAACGTCGCTTCCCGACTGACGGAGAGCGGCAGCGGGATCGAGCTGACGGCGGGTCAAATCGGCATCGCCGCCGCGGTTTACATCACCGGCGCATGCCTGGGTGCCTTGTTCTTCGGTCAGCTCACCGACCGGTTCGGCCGTAAGAAGCTGTTCCTGTTGACCCTCGCGGTGTATCTCGCTGCCACGGTGGCAACGGCTTTCGCGTTCGCACCGTGGTACTTCTTCATAGCGCGGTTCTTCACCGGCGCGGGTATCGGCGGCGAATACGCCGCAATCAACTCCGCGATCGACGAATTGATCCCCGCCCGTGTCCGCGGCCGGGTCGATCTCATCATCAACGGTTCGTACTGGCTCGGCGCCGCCGGCGGTGCCGCGGGTGCGCTGCTGCTCTTGAACACCGCGATCTTCCCGGCCGACATCGGTTGGCGTATCGCCTTCGGCATCGGCGCCATCTTCGGTCTCGTGGTGCTCGTCGTTCGCCGGCACGTCCCGGAAAGCCCGCGATGGTTGTTCATTCACGGCCGCGAAGACGAAGCCGAACGCGTGGTCGGTGAGATCGAGAGTGAAGTCGAACGCTCGACCGGCCAACCCCTCGAGGAACCCGAGGGGTCGCTCACGGTGCGCCAGCGCAAGACGATCTCGTTCCGCGAGATCGCACACGTCGCGTTCACGAAGTATCCGCGGCGGGCGATCCTCGGTCTCGCGCTGTTCATCGGTCAGGCGTTCCTCTACAACGCCTTCACGTTCAACCTCGGAACCCTGTTGAGCGGTTTCTTCGAGGTCTCCTCCGGCATCGTGCCGATGTTCTACGCGCTGTGGGCCCTGAGCAATTTCGCCGGGCCGATTCTGCTGGGCCGGTTCTTCGACACGATCGGCCGAAAGCCGATGATCGCGTTCGCGTATCTGGGTTCGGCGGCCGTCGCCGTGGCGCTGACCGTGCTGTTCGTCTCCCAGACGGGCGGCGTGTGGGTCTTCATGGCCGTGCTCGGGGTGTGCTTCTTCCTGGCGTCGTCCGGAGCCAGCGCGGCCTACCTCACCGTCAGCGAGATATTCCCCATGGAGACGCGGGCTTTGGCGATCGCGTTCTTCTACGCGGTCGGCACGGCCGTCGGCGGCATCACCGGTCCCCTGCTGTTCGGCCAGCTGATCGAATCCGGCGACCGCGGGCTCGTCGCGGTGTCCTTCCTCATCGGTGCGGCTGTGATGGCCGTGGGTGGGGTCGTGGAGTTGGTGTTCGGGGTGAAGGCAGAAGGGCAGAAACTCGAAGACCTCGCGATGCCGTTGACGACCGCCGACGAAGACGAGGAGCCGGCGGACGAGCCGTCGGAGCGCGACCAGGAACGCGCGGCCCGGCAGGCGCGCATCGCCGAACGCACGGAACGTGAACGGGCAGCGAGCCGGACGCGGCGCTACCGGCCCGGGCCACCCGCGGGCTGGTATGGCGCGTGGCGTGAGCCGCCGACCCCCGGGGTGCCGGAATCGGCGCTGGACCACGAGGTGGAAACCATTGCGCGCGCGGTGAGCGAGCACGACCCGATGTCGGTGCGGGAACTGCACCGAGCGGTCGGCGCGCGTTACTGGGGTCCGGGTGAATTCCGCAAGGCGATGCGGGTCGCATTGGCGGAGAACCGAATCGCGCGGCACAGCCGGGGCAGGGTCGGCACACCTCCCGGGACGTCGCCGCAATGACCCTGGGCTGCCGCATATTCGGGCACGACCCCACCTTTCGGGCTGACGGCCGCACCATGCGGTGGAAGTGCGAGCGCTGCGGCGAGGCCCAGGGCGCCAAAGAATATGCGAGCGCCGACGACGCGCAAAAGTACGCCGCAGCGTTCAACAAACGCGATGCCGACGACCTCGGGAAGCACGCGCCCCTACTCGGCCTGTTGCCGTTGCGGCTCTGGCGGGCGCTGCGTCGCCGCTAGGCCTTGGTCAGGGTGAACTGGCAGATGTCGGTGTAACCCTCGCGGAAGAGATCGGCGCACCCGGTCAGGTACTTCATGTACCGGTCGTAGACCTCTTGGGACTGAATGGCAATTGCCTTGTCCTTGTTGGCCTCGAGTGCGGCGCTCCAGAGGTCGAGTGTGCGGGCGTAGTGCAGTCGCAACGGCTGGACCAGGCTGACCTTGAACCCCGCCTGGGTGGCATGCCGCTTCACCGCGACCGGCTGCGGCAGATCTCCGCCGGGGAAGATCTCGTCCATGATGAACTTGAAGAACCGCAGCTTGTTCATCGTCAGCGGCAGGCCGCGCTCCGCGAACTCCTCGTCGTCGGGCTTGACGATGGTGTGCAGCATCATCACGCCGCCGGCGGGCAGCGCGTCGTAGGCCATCTTGAAGAACTCTTCGTAGCGGTCGCGACCGAAGTGCTCGAAGGCGCCGATCGAGACGATGCGGTCGACCGGTTCGTGGAACTGCTCCCACCCCTGCAACAGCACTCGCTTGTTCCGGGGGCTGTCGATGCCGTCGAGCACCTTCTGCACGTGCGCCTGCTGATTCTTGCTCAACGTCAGGCCCACGACGTTGACGTCGTATCGCTCGAGCGCCCGCTTGATCGTCGCGCCCCAGCCGCAGCCCACGTCGAGCAGCGTCATCCCCGGCTGCAGGCCGAGTTTGCCGAGCGACAGGTCGATCTTGGCGATCTGGGCTTCCTCGAGCGTCATGTCGTCGCGCTCGAAGTAGGCGCAGCTGTAGGTCTGCGTCGGGTCGAGGAACAGCCGGTAGAAGTCGTCGGACAGGTCGTAATGCGACTGCACGTCCTCGAAGTGAGGCGTGAGGTCCTGGGCGATGTCGGTCGATTTTTCTGGCACGGTCAGCCCCTGGCGTCGAATTGGGTCAGGTCGAAGCTCCGCACGGTTAGAGAGCCTCCCCCGTCGGTGGGCAGTTTACGCACAGCACCTGGGTGTCGACGTCATTGCCCTGGTCAGCGGCTCACAACCGAGGCGCAAACCATTGTTGACAAAGTCAACAGTTAGGTTGACGATGTCAACTATGTCCGTGGTGGACGAAATCCGAGGATTCAACCGCTTCTACACGCGCGTGATCGGGTTGCTTCAGCCCCGTCTCGCCGACTCGCAATTCGGCCTGACCGAGGCCCGGGTGATGTTCGAATTGGCCCGCTCGCCGGACGTCACCGTCGTCGAGCTGCGGCGCCAACTCGACCTCGACGCCGGCTATCTGAGCCGCATCCTGTCGGGATTCACCGAACGCGGGCTGGTGGTGCGGATGCCGTCCAGCGCCGACGGTCGACGTCAGATCGTCCGGCTCACCGATGCCGGGCGCGACGCCTTCCGCGAACTCGACGACCTGCAGACCCGCGCCATCGAAGCCTTGCTGGAGCCGCTGGACGACGAGCGTCGCGCGCATCTGGTGCGGTCCATGCAGCGCGTCCGCGACCTTCTCGACGGCGAACAGGCGCCGTCCATCGCGGTCCTGCGGGCGCCGGAGCCCGGAGACCTCGGCTGGGTGATCGAGCGTCACGGCACCCGCTACGCCGAGGAGTATGGCTGGAACGCCTCGTTCGAGGCTTTGGTCGCGCGCGTGGTCGCGGACTACGCCGGGCGCGGCGACACTGCACGGGAAGCGGCGTGGATCGCCGAGGTGGACGGTCAACGTGCCGGCTGCGTGATCTGCACCGCCGCCGACGAGCCCGATACCGCCCAACTGCGCCTCTTGCTCGTCGAACCGACCGCCCGCGGCCACGGGCTGGGAACCCGGCTGGTGGACGAATGCCTGCGGTTCGCGCGGCGCGCGGGTTACACCCGAATCACGTTGTGGACGAACGACGTTCTGGTGGCCGCCCGGCGAATCTACGAACGGGCCGGCTTCGTGTGCGATCGGCGCGAGCCGCATCGCAGCTTCGGTACCGATCTGGTCGGCGAGTACTGGTCGCGCGCGTTGTAGATCACCGCGTTGCTCGGTGGCGCGTGGGCGTTTCCGCACTATCGTTGACGTCAGACGGGTAAACCTCAACGAGAACGGAGACCGATCATGAGCACACCTGACGGCCTCGCGTTCGGCGATGCCATTCCCGAAGCCGACGTGGCGGACCAGCAAACCCCGGTGGATCCAGGCGACGAGGACACCTGGCACGACGCCGCGGAGATCTCCGCCGAGCGGACGTGGGAGGCCAACGAGGCGGATCTGGTCGATCAGGCGATCGAGGTCCCGCTCCCCGACGACGATCTCCCGTTCGAATAGCCACCCCTCGAGTCGATCGGCTGCCGCCGTGCGGGTGCGGGGGTAAGCATGACGCCATGGATCTGCGTGCCGAACTGCTGGATAGCCTCGACTTCGACCCCAACGCCTCGCGCGTCTACGGCCAGCCCTACGAGACCGCCGACGGCACCACCGTCATCCCCGTCGCGGAGGTGCGGGGCCGCGCGCGCCGCGGACGCGATCCGAACGTCAAGGTGACGACCAAGCCGGCGGGAGTGTTCGTCATCAAGAACGGTGACGCCGTCTGGCGCCCGGCCGTCGACTCGACGCGGATCACGCTGGCCGGAATCCTGGTCGGCCTGGTTTCG
>NZ_LZJE01000352.1:0-2118 GCF_001666865.1 Mycobacterium sp. E136 | reverse complement strand
ACAACGAGTCGCCACCCAACTCGAAGAACGACTCATCGACACCGACCCGCTCCAACCCCAACACCTGGGCGAAGATGCCGGCCAGAATCTCTTCCGTCAGCGTGGACGGCGCGCGATACCGTTCGACATCGGCATACTCCGGTGCCGGCAACGCGCGCTTATCGAGCTTGCCATTGTGATTGAGCGGTAAGGCCTCCACTACGACCACCGCCGCCGGCACCATGTAAGCCGGCAGGCGCTCGGCAAGCGCGTTACGCAACTCGAGCGAGTCAGCGGTACCGGTGACGTAACCCACCAGCCGCTTGTCGCCGGGGCGGTCCTCGCGGACGATCACCGCAGATTGCTGCACGCCGTCGAGGGCGCTGAGCGCCACCTGGATTTCACCGAGTTCGATGCGGTACCCGCGGATCTTGACCTGCTCATCGGCCCGACCCACGTACTGCAGCTGCCCGTCGGCGCCCCACCGCACCAGGTCCCCGGTGCGATACATCCGTTGCCCCGGCGCCCCGAACGGACACGACACAAACCGCGAAGACGTCAATCCAGCCCGGCCCACGTATCCCTCGGCCACACCTGCGCCGGCGACATACAACTCTCCGACCACGTTAGGCGGGACCGGACGCAACCAGCCGTCCAACACGAAGAAGCCGAGATGGGCCAGCGGAGATCCGATCGGGCTGACGGCGCTGTTGGCGTCCGCGTCGACAATCTCGCGGAAAGAGGCATGCACCGTGGTCTCGGTGATGCCATACATATTGATGAGCCGCGGCAGACCCGGGTGGTTTCCAAGCCAAGGCGAAAGACGGTGGGGTTCAAGTGCTTCACCGCCGAATATCACGGTCTCGAGCTTGAGCTGTCGCCCCAGCTCGGGCTCCAACGCATCGGCGGTCGCCAAGGCATAGAACGCCGACGGGGTTTGACTCAGTACATTCACCTGCTCGCTGACCAGCAAGGCGTGCAGGTCCTGCGGTGAGACGGCCACCGCGTCGGGCACCACGACCAGCCGACCTCCGTGCAGTAGCGCCCCGAAGATCTCCCATACGGAGAAGTCGAATGCCAAAGAGTGATATTGCGTCCACACCTGCCCCGGCGACATCTGCAGATCCGCTTCCAGGGAATCCAGCAGTCGCGTCACATTGATATGTGGGACGGCCACGCCCTTGGGGGTTCCTGTGGTTCCCGAGGTATAGATGAGGTAGGCCACCTCGTGCGGGCTGGGCGCCGAAAGCGAGGTGCTGGGTTGCGACTCGATAGCGGGGTCATCGATGTCGATGACGAGCAGGTCATGCCCATGCAGCCGACCGGCCAGGCCGGCGGTGGTGATCGCGGCTGTCGGGGCGGCGTCGGCGAGCATGAAATTCATCCGCGCGTCCGGTTGTCCCGGGTCGATTGCGAGATAGGCTGCGCCGGTTTTGAGTACGGCGAGGATTGAAACGACTGCCTCGGGTGAGCGTTTCAGCAGCAGTGCCACCCGTTGTCCGGGTCCCACGCCGTGACCGGCCAGAAGATGGGCCATGCGGTTGGCGGCTTCGTCGAGTGCGCGATACGTCCACGAACGAGCGCCATAAGTGATGGCCACTGCCTCTGGAGCGCGAGCCACCTGGGTGGCGAACAACGCCGGAATCGACAACGACGTGGACTCGGCCTCGGTCAACGCTGCCCGATTGCCCCACGCCTGCAACTCCACGTGCTCGCGCTCATCGAGCACATCAATCGATGACAACCGCCGGGACGGATCAGCACACAGCGCCACCACCACCCGCTGCAACCGCTCAACGAGCGCTTCGATGCTGGCCGCATCGAACACATCGGTGCGGAACTCGATATCCCCGCCGATACCGACGGGCTCACCGGCCTCACTCCACTGCTCACCCAAAGAGAACGTCAAATCAACCCGGGCGGTGTGCGTGTCAGCAGCCATCGGGGTCAGCTGCACATCACCGAGGCGCAGATCACCAGCGACATTGTTCTGCCAAGCCAACAACACCTGCACCAGCGGATGATGATTCAAGCTCCGCGTCGGATTGAGCCGCTCCACCAGCACCTCGAACGGCACATCCTGATGCTCGAACGCGGCCAGGCTACGCGCACGCACCTGCTCCAACACCTCAGCGACCG
>NZ_LZJE01000351.1:0-7810 GCF_001666865.1 Mycobacterium sp. E136 | reverse complement strand
GCGCGGCCGCAACACGGACGATGAGGAGCATCTCGAACCTCCATCGGATCGGCTGGTTCCGTTCGTCAGGCAGGTCAATGGTATGCCCGCGACGATGCGCCCCGGGGAGCATTCAGCAAACATGGGTTCAGCGCACGGCCGCGTGGTGCGGCGGTTGACCAGGTCGGCGCCGACAGGCGGGTCATGAGGGCGTCGACTGCCCTGACCGTTACCCTAGGGGGTATCCTTCACGGCATGTTCAGGTTGGCTAGACGCTCAGTGGCCAGGCATTCCACGGCACGAATGCTCGTCGCGGCGTCGACGGTGACCGGCGTGATCTCGCTGGGCGCGTGTACGACGGAAGACGCCCGCCCGACGGCCCCATCGCCAGCGGAGACGGCGAGTGCCGCGCGGCTGGTGGACCCAGAGGAGTTCGCCGCAGCGATCGCCGAGCCCGATCGCGTGACCGTGAACGTTCACGTGCCCTTCGAGGGAGACATCCCCGGTACCGACCTGTCGATCCCGTTCGATCAGATCGCCGCACAAGCCGAGCGCCTCCCCACCGACCGCAGCACTGCCCTGGCCATCTATTGCCGCTCCGGGCCGATGAGTACGGTTGCGGCCCAGACACTTCGCGATCTCGGCTACACCGATGTCGTCGAACTCCGCGGGGGCATGCGCGCGTGGCAATTTGGCGGTCGTCAGGTGAACGGCATCTGACCGATCGTGCTGGGGGGCGGCACCTCAGGGCCTGGTGGTTGAAGTGGCGACCGCCTGTGGCTGAAGTCGGCCGGCGCGGTCCAGTCGGTAGAGCGCGAAAGCCGCCATCACCCCGATGGCGCTCAATACGAGCCACGTCAGCTCTGGCGCTCCGGCGTCGGCGGTCTTCTGCATGAGCATTCCCGTGGCGAGATTGCCGACGAGAATTCCGATTCCGACGATGGTGTTGTAGAACCCGTAGTGCGTTCCGACCAACCGGCCGCCGGCCAGGGACACCACCGTGTCCATTTCGAATGGGAACACCGCGGCCGATCCGATTGCCAGCACTGCGGCACCGACGAGAAGTGCCATCACCGCTGCGATCTCGCCGGCACGGCTGCGGTCGGGCAGCACGGCCATCGGAATGAACGACGACGCGAGAACCAGCATGCCGATCACCAGGGAGTGCCCCGCCCCCCACCGCTTGGCGAACCACCGTGTGATCTTGAGCTGGCCTGCGACCGCGACCAGTCCGGAGATGACGAAAACACCCGCGACCACGAGCGCTTCGGCATTCGGCAGCAGATCCTTGGCCTGTAGGGGTAGCGCCAGATAGACCTGGAAGGAGAGCACATACGAGCCGACCATCGCCACCGCGAAGAGCAGGAAGGACCGGTTGGCCACGACCGTTCGCCAGTCCTCCAATATCGAGGAGGCTTCCCGGGGCTGGGTGGCGTTGTGCTGCGGGAGCGCAAAGAGCTGCGCGATTGTCAGAGCCGCAAAGATCGCGGCCGCCGCGGCCGCTGCAATGCGAAAATCGAGGACCATCAACGCCAGGCCGACCAGCGGACCGGCAAGGATGCCCCCCTGGTAAAAGACGTTGAACAGGGCGAAGGCTTCGACACGACGGGGACCGGCATCGGCGGCGAGGTACGCGCGCACTGCCGGATTGAACAGGGCGCCGGCAAATCCTGTTGCCGCCGAGGCGATTAGGACGGTGGGTAACGAGTCGGCGATGATCAGGAGGCCGAAGCCGACGGTGCGCAGCAGACAACCGGCGACGATGAGCGGCTTGTATCCGATGCGGTCGGCCAAGGTTCCGCCGACGATGAACATGCCCTGCTGAGAGAAGTTGCGCACGCCCAGGACCAGACCGACGGCCCAGGCGGCCAGCCCGAGCGGCCCCGCGAGGTATCCGGCCAGGTAGGGCATCAGCATGTAGAAGCCCAGGTTGATGCCGAACTGGTTGATCATCAGCAGCCGGCTCGGCCACCCGAAATTGCGGAATTCGGCGACAAGGCTCCTCATCGCATCGCCTCTACCGGATCCACGATCGTGGCGCACCGTGTCCACGAGGACACCACACGTTGTCTTGGGTCATCGATGACCGCCGGTTCGGCGGGAGGTGTTTCGCCGAGGAGACCGTGCTCGCGGCAGAAATCGTCGTTGTAGATGGTGTCGAAGTAGCGCTGTGGGCCGTCGGGGAAAATCGCCGCGATCGTCATATCCGCCGGATAGCTGCGCGCCGCCCAGCCGGCGACCAGAGCCACCGCGCCGACACTCCAACCGCCACTGGCGTAGTGGGTGGCCGCCATCGTGCGACATGCCCACACGGCTTCGGCAGGGGCAACCCAATGGACCTCGTTGAAGGCCCCGTAGTCGACGTTTCCCGGATAGATGCTCGACCCCAGGCCGCGCATCAGTCGTGTCGAGGCTGGTTGGCCGAAGATGGTGGAGCCCACCGTGTCGACCCCGATCAATTGCATGTCGGGGTTGAACTCCCGCAACACCCGCGCCACGCCGGCCGAGTGACCGCCGGTACCGACCGAGCACACCAGCACGTCGACGGTGCCGAGTTGAGCGTGCAATTCCAGAGCCAGCCCACGGTACGCGTCGACGTTATCAGGGTTGTTGTACTGATCGGGATACCACGCGCCCTCCTCGGCGGCCAGCACCTGCAGCACCCGATCACGGCGCGCCTGCTGCCAACCGCCGTCGGGATGCGGCTCGGTCACCAGGTCGACATCGGCGCCATACGCCCGCAGCATTCGCTGGATGATCGGCTCCATGCCGGGATCGGTCACCAGGGTGACCGGATGCCGATAGACCGTGCCGGCCAGCGCGAGGCCCAAACCCAATGTACCGCTGGTCGATTCGACTATTCGGCGGCCTGGCCGGAGCGCACCGCTGGCCCGCGCACGCTCCACCATGTACATGGCCGGACGGTCCTTCATGCCACCAGGACTGAAGCCCTCGAGCTTGGCCCAGAAGCCTCGATGAGCCGGCGCAAAGGGTTCTGCAATGCGCAACACCGGGGTGTGGCCGACCATGGTGCCCGGGCGGTCATAGCGGCCCAGGCATCTTTGACCAGGAGTATGCGGTTTCAGAGTATGAAGGGACAGAACGTGATTCATCTACGTGCATCGCTTCTGTGTCGAGCCGCGCAAATCGGTACGCGGCAGCTGAAAGGGGGCGACGGTCACCGACCGTGCCGCAACCAGGCGGCGTGGTCTGACGCCACCGGATCAGCGTCGCGCGATGCAGAGACGGGTGAGCAGCACCCGGCCGGACAGAACGGAAGGTCGCGACTTGGGCGGACCGCGGATGGCAGCCAGTGCCGGTTGATGCCAGCACACCGCGACAACCGCGAGCGCGGCAATCAGCCCCAACAGGACGAGTGAGGTGGACGCTCGCGGAAGAACCGCCTCGGCGAGCGCATCCGGGGGCAACGTGGGCGACGCATCACCGATGTGCTGATGATCGATGACGGCCGGGTGATCGCCGACGAGAGCCGACGAAAGTCCATGCGGCCCATGCGCCGTGGTGACCTCGTCGACCGGCAGCGTCCACTGGGCGGCGACGGTGACGAGCCACAACGCCATGCCCAGCGCGATCGCCGCGCCGGTCCGCGACGCCCGGACGGCCATCTGGTATCTCACAATGTTCCCGAGGGTAGCAGCGCAACGGCGATCGGCTTCCTCACCCAAAGACCTGACGCCATCTCGTTATCGGGACGCGACACCAGTGCATCCGCATACCTGCGAAGGCCTGGTCAAAGCGTGTGCAGCGCCCGCGACGTCCTCCGTGAACCACGCCGTGCGATCCGGTCCATCGCTGTTGAGCGATCGGGCTTCTTTATCAAATCTTCAGGGAACGACTACAGCACTCCTATGGCCGTTCGAGAAGACTTGGCGACAAATCGGTGCGTGATGGACGTGGAGGATGTGTGGTGAAGGTGAACAGGCCCAGCGCGATCGGAGCGGCGGTGCTGGCCGCGGTGTCTGTAGTCGCGGCGTGCGGCAACTCTGCGACCAACCAAGAGACGGCATCCGCCGCTCCCACTCAAACCGTGAGTACAGCGCCGGCAGCAGACCACAATCATGCCGACGTGATGTTTGCCCACCACATGATCCCGCATCACCAGCAAGCGGTAGAGATGAGCGACATGATCCTGCAAAAGCAGGGCATCGACCCGCGGGTAGCCGACATGGCGAGGCAGATCAAGGATGCGCAGGGCCCGGAGATCGAGCAGATGCAGGGTTGGCTCGACCAGTGGGGTATGCCCGGAATGCCCGGGCCGGGCGGAATGCCCGGGCCGGGCGGAATGCCCGGGCCGAAAGGCACCGGTGGCAACATGCCCCCTGGGCATGGCGGAATGCATGGTTCGGGCACCGAAACCGTCTCTCCGCCGGCATCGCCGGGGCCGAGCGGGTCAATGATGCCGAGCATGGGAAACATGCCGGGCATGGAAGGGATGATGTCGCCGGCCGATATGCAGGCCCTGCAGAACGCTCAGGGCGTCGAGGCCAGCAAGCTCTTTCTCACCCAGATGATTCGGCACCACCAGGGCGCAATCACCATGGCGCAGAACGAGGTCGACAACGGTCAGTTCCCCGACGGCGTCGCGCTGGCCAAATCGATGGTGAGCAGCCAGCAGAAGGAGATCGACACGATGAACGAGATACTCAAGTCGCTGTAGTGGCCCGCACGGTCGCGGATACGTTGTCACCACCCGACGGCGTAGTGCGTCGAGTCAGGAGCTGACCGTCGGCGAGGCTTGATGCTTGTCGAAGGCGTGGGCTCCGATCACTGGATGTAGGGGCACCGTCACGATGAAGGTGGTCCCTTCTCCGGGTCCGCGGCTGGTCGCGCTGATGTGGCCGCCATGGGCCTCGGTCAGCGCCTTGGCGATTGCCAACCCGATCCCCGCACCACCCCGGTCACGGTCTCGGGCGGTGTCTGCCCGGTAGAAGCGCTCAAAGAGGTGTGGCAGATGTTCGGCGGCGACGCCCTCGCCGTCGTCGGAAACGGTGAAGACCACATCGGTGCCGACAGTCCCGACAGCGAGGGTGACGTGGCCGCCGGCCGGAGTGTGCCGGAGAGCGTTGTCGAGCAGATTCCCGATCACCTGGGTCAGGCGCTGGCGGTCACCCCATAGTCGGGGCGCGTCATCGAGTCGAACCCTCAGCGCCACACCAGCTTCGGTGTAGCGATCGGCGAACGCGGCACGCACCGTGCCGATCAGCTGACCGGGGTCGACCCACTCGGGTGCGATGGTGGTGTGGGCCTCCTCGGCTTGCGCGAGGGCGGCGGCGTCCGCCGAGAACCGCACCAGTCGGCCGGTCTGCTCACGCAGCATTGCGACGGTCTGTGCGTCGAGGGTTCTCACACCGTCCTCGACGGCCTCCAGGTAGGCCTCGAGCACCGCCACCGGGGTACGGATCTCGTGGGCCAGGTCGCCGAACAACCGGCGGCGGGTCGATTCGACCGACTGAAGCCGTTGCGCCATCTGGTTGAACGCGGTTGCCAGCCCACCGAATTCATCGCCCAGTCGTGGTGGTGCCACCCGGATGTCGTAGCGGCCCTCGGCGACGGTCGCCGCCGCCGCAGATATCTCGGCGACCGAGCGCTGCACGCGCCGGCTCAGATATACGGTGACCACGAGCGCGGTCAAGGCCGCCACCGCGATAGCGGTCCCGACCGAAATAGCCGTGGCGTGGCGGTAGGCCTGTTCGGCGTGGAACTGCTCACTGGAGTTGTGTGGCACACCCGCCTGATGGAGGTGGTCACGGAACAGCGGCGGGCCGACCAGTGACGCCACCACCCAGGTCGTGACGCCGACGGCGAGCAACACCAGTCCCTGCGCCAACAGCAACCGGCGGAGCATCCCGGTACCCGTCGACGCCCTCACTGCCCGGTCCGCATCCGGTACCCCACTCCGCGAACGGTGAACACGAAGCTGGGCTCGGCAGGGTCGTCACCCAGTTTGCGCCGAAGATGTCCGACGTGGACATCGACGAGGTGGCGGTTGCCGACCCATGTCTCCCCCCAAACTGCTTCGATGAGCTGCCGGCGGCTCCACACCACACCAGGGCGTGACGACAGCACGGCGAGAATGTCGAACTCAGTGCGCGTCAACGCAATCAACTGGCCACCGAGATACACCTGTCTGCCCGCGACATCGATCGACAGAGGGCCAAACACCCGCGGTGCCGGCACCTCGGCGCTCATCGACCCCGTTGCCGGGTCAGGTGCGCCGACGGTGCGAGGCCGACGCAGCATGGCGCGGATCCGCGCGACCAACTCCCGTGGACTGAACGGCTTGGTCATGTAGTCGTCGGCGCCGACCGAGAGGCCGACGATCGTATCGACCTCGGTGTCGCGGGCGGTCAGCATCACGACGTAAGCGTCGGAGAACGTCCGCAGCTGCCGACAGACCTCGACCCCGTCGATCCCCGGCAGGCCGAGATCTAACACCACCACATCCGGGTCGACCTCACGTGCCACGTCGAGCGCTTCGCCCCCCGTGTGGCGCACCGTGACGTCGAAATGCTCCCGCTCGAGATAGCTCGCCACCACTTCCGCCAGCGGCGCCTCATCATCGACGACCAGCGCGCGGTAGCCGGAATACGCAGTGCAGGCGGACGATTGCGCGGCGGTATCCATCACCCCATCGTGCCGCTCAACCGCCCGCTTCTGGGCTGTTGACGAAATCTTCACACAACCATCATCAAACCAGTCCTGGCGCTACCCGGACCGCGGCCGGAGATGGTGGTCGCAGGCCGGCATCGCCCTCAGGCGAGGACCACGCGGTCCCACACCCGATGTTCGCCCAGCCCGTCGATCAGCGACTGGGCGAGGGTCGCGGAATCCGAGCCGGAGAACACTCCCGGCCCTTCGGTCGGAACCGCAGCGGCGGCGGCGAGCTCGGTGCCCTGCGGCAGCACCGCGATCGCCTTGTGGTGCCGGAAAGCCTCGTCGACAATGGTTTTCGCCTTGACGTCGGCCGGTGACCCGGCGATGAGGATCGCATCGAACTCGACCGAGCGAGCGGTCGCATAGGTGCGAGAGACGGGCACGGTGCCGCCGTCGTGCTCCAGCGTGCCGCCATGGGCGGCGACGACGAAGGGCACGTTCTTGGCATTCGCGATCGCGGCGACAGCGGCCGCCACGCCGCTGGCATCGGTGTCGGGGCCGGTGAGGATGCCGATCTGACGACCCTCGACGGGCCACTCCTCTCCGACCTGGGCCACCGCGGGGCTCAGCACGTCGGGATCCGAAGGAGGCACGGTCGGCGCGGGCGCCTCGAGGCCCAACCCCGCTGCGACGGTCGCGCACAGCTCGGCGTCGATGTTCGCCAACGCCGCGAGCTGGCGCTCCTTGACCGCCTGCTCGTAGCACTTGCCCAGCTCGAACGTATAGGCCTCCGCGATGTGCTCCTGTTCTGCGCGGCTGAGGCTGCGGTAGAACAGCGTCACTTGGCTGAAATGGTCGTCATAGGTGGCCGGGGCGGCACGCCGCTTCATCGACTCGGGAACCACAGTCGGCACCTCGATGAACGCGCCGGTGTCCGCGCCAGCAAGGAACGGGCAGCCGCCGTCGAGGGAATTCGGCTTGTACGGCGCGACCCCGGGATGCACGCCGTGCTGGTGGAACCCGTCGCGGAACATGTCATTGACCGGCGCGTGCGGCCGATTGATCGGGATCTGGCCGAAATTCGGACCGGCGAGCCGGGTGATCTGCGTGTCGAGGTAGGAGAAGAGCCGCGCCTGCAGAAGCGGATCGTCGGTGATGTCGATGCCCGGCACCAGGTGCCCCGGGTGAAACGCCACCTGCTCGGTCTCGGCGAAGA
>NZ_LZJE01000350.1:0-41640 GCF_001666865.1 Mycobacterium sp. E136 | reverse complement strand
GTGTCACCGCGGAAATCGCGGAGGAAGTCGGCGTGTTTCTCCATCACCGTGCACGCGAGCACACTGCGGTTGCTCGACGAGTTGGGACTCTCCGACGAGTTCGCCGCCATCCCGCACCGCGAGATCGACATGCTGGCCATGACGGTGCAGGGCACGCGGGTCGCGATGGACCTGCGACGAATTCCCGGTCCGCACAGGCACATTGCGCTGGTGCCGCAGTGGGATTTCCTCGAACTGCTGGCCACCGCCGCGGAACGCGAACCGTCGTTCACGCTGATGCGCAGCACCGAGGTGCTCGGGCCGATCCGCGAGGGCGGCAAGGTGGTCGGCGTGCGCTACCGCGGCACCGACGGTGAGGTGCGCGAGATGCGCGCGACGCTGACAGTCGCCTGCGACGGCCGGTCGTCGACGCTGCGCACCGAGATGGGGCTCGAACCGAAGAATTTCGGCGTGCCGATGGACGTCTGGTGGTTCCGGGTGCCACGCGAGCCCGACGACCCGCACGGGCTCGGCGGGGTCCTCGGCGCCGGACACGCGCAGATCGTCATCGACCGCGGCGATTACTACCAGTGCGCGTACGTCATTCCCAAGGGCCGCGATGCGCAGTTGCGCGCGCAGGGCATCGAGTCGCTGCACCGCGGTGTGGTGGCGCTGGTGCCGTGGCTGGCCGACCGCATCGGCGCGGTGACGTCGTTCGACGAGGTGAAGCTGCTCGACGTGCAGCTGAACCGGCTGCGGCGCTGGTACAGCGACGGCCTGCTGCTGATCGGCGACGCCGCCCACGCGATGTCGCCGGTCGGCGGGGTCGGGATCAACCTCGCCGTGGCCGACGCCGTCGCCGCGGGACGCATCCTGGCGGGCCCCTTGCGGTCGGGCACGCTGTCGAGTCGGCATTTGGCCCGCGTGCAGGCGCGCCGCTGGCTGCCCGCGGCGCTGATCCAATCGGTGCAGAAGCTGATCCACCGCCGCGTCATCGCGGTCGCGGTCGCCTCGACCGGGCAGGCCGAGGCGCCGCGGTTCGTGCGCCTCGCGGCCGGGCTGCCGGTGCTGCGCCGACTGGCCGCCTACGGCGTCGCGATCGGTCCCCTACCGGAACACATTCCGGCCTTCGCGCGCCGCTGACGGCGCGTCGAGGGGCAACGAGTAGACGCAAAGCACGTCGGCAGTCGATGATGACGGCATGGTTCTGCAACAAACCGGGCCGTCGGACGGGTCAGCGGAGACGGAGAACGGGGCGAAGCCCGCCCAGGCCGTCCTGTCGAACACCCCGTTGACCGTGACGGCGCCGACGCCGTACGCGCCCACCGGTGCATTGCGGAACCCGTTTCCGCCGATCGCCGACTACGGGTTTCTGTCCGACTGCGAGAACACGTGCCTGATCTCCTCGGCGGGGTCGGTCGAGTGGTTGTGCGTGCCGCGCCCGGACTCGCCGAGCGTGTTCGGCGCCATCCTGGATCGCGGCGCCGGCCATTTCCGGTTGGGTCCGTACGGGGTGACGGTCCCCTCGGCCCGGCGCTACCTGCCCGGCAGCCTGATCCTGGAGACGACCTGGCAGACCCACACCGGCTGGCTGATCGTGCGCGAGGCGTTGGTGATGGGCCCCTGGCACGACCTGGAGACCCGGTCGCGCACCCACCGCCGTACGCCGATGGACTGGGACGCCGAGCACATCCTGCTGCGCACGGTGCGATGTGTGAGCGGCACCGTCGAGCTGGTGATGAACTGCGAGCCGGCGTTCGACTACCACCGCATCCCGGCGACGTGGGAGTACTCGGCGCAGGCTTACGGCGAGGCGATCGCGCGGGCCAGCCGCGACGCCGACGCGCATCCCACGCTGCGGCTCACCACCAACCTGCGGCTCGGCCTGGAGGGCCACGAGGCGCGGGCGCGCACCCGGATGAAGGAGGGCGACAACGCATTCGTCGCGCTGTCCTGGTCGAAGCATCCGGCGCCGCAGACCTACGACGAGGCCGCCGACAAGATGTGGCAGACCAGCGAGGCCTGGCGCCAGTGGATCAACGTCGGCGACTTCCCGGACCACCCCTGGCGGGCCTACCTGCAGCGCAGCGCGCTGACGCTGAAGGGGCTGACGTACTCCCCGACCGGCGCGCTGCTGGCCGCACCCACCACGTCGCTGCCGGAAACGCCTCAGGGCGAACGTAACTGGGACTACCGCTATGCGTGGGTGCGCGACTCGACGTTCGCGTTGTGGGGCCTCTATACGCTCGGGTTGGACCGCGAGGCCGACGACTTCTTCGCGTTCATCGCCGACGTGTCGGGCGCGAACAACGGTGAGCGACACCCACTTCAGGTGATGTACGCCGTCGGCGGCGAGCGCACTCTGGTCGAGGAGGAGCTGCGCCACCTGTCCGGTTACGACGGTGCGCGACCGGTGCGCATCGGCAACGGCGCGTACAACCAGATGCAGCACGACATCTGGGGCACCATGCTGGATTCGGTGTACCTGCACGCCAAGTCGCGCGAGCAGATCTCCGACACGCTGTGGCCGGTGTGCAAGCAGCAGGTCGAAGAGGCGATCAAGCACTGGAAGGAACCCGACCGCGGCATCTGGGAGGTGCGCGGCGAGCCGCAGCACTTCACGAGCAGCAAGATCATGTGCTGGGTGGCGCTGGACCGCGGCTCGAAACTCGCTGAGCTGCAGGGCGAGAAGTCCTACGCGCAGCAGTGGCGCGCGATCGCCGAGGAGATCAAGGCCGACGTGCTCAAGCACGGCGTCGACTCCCGCGGGGTGCTGACGCAGCGTTACGGCGACGACGCGCTCGACGCCTCGCTGCTGCTGGCCGTGCTGACCCGGTTCCTGCCGCCCGACGATCCGCGGGTACGCGCGACGGTGCTGGCGATCGCCGACGAGCTCACCGAGGAAGGCCTCGTGCTGCGCTACCGCGTCGAGGAGACCGACGACGGGTTGGCCGGCGAGGAGGGCACCTTCACGATCTGCTCGTTCTGGCTGGTGTCCGCGCTGGTCGAGATCGGCGAGATCAGCCGCGCCAAGCACCTGTGCGAACGGCTGCTGTCGTTCGCCAGCCCGCTGCACCTCTACGCCGAGGAGATCGAGCCGCGCACGGGCCGCCACCTCGGTAACTTCCCGCAGGCGTTCACCCACCTGGCGTTGATCAACGCGGTCGTACACGTGATCCGGGCCGAGGAGGAGGCCGACAGCTCCGGGGTGTTCGTACCCGCCAACGCCCCGATGTAGTCACCTCTTCCCGCGAGCAGACGCGAAGCTGCCTCTTTTGCGCGAATTTTGGGCAGGTTAGCGTCTGCTCACCGGAGAAGGGTCAGCCGGCCAGGGCGGGTTCGCGTTTGGCGGCGTAGTGGTTCCACGCGACGAGCACCGCCTCGAGCTGTTCGGTCGAATGCCGGCCCAGCCCGCACTCGGTCGAGATCCCGAACTCGGGCACGAACTCGGCGGCCAGCGCCGCCCTGGCCCGAGCGCCGTCGGCGCCGTCCTCGGCGTGCAGCAGGCCGAGATAGATCTCGGTGTCGGTCTCCAGCGCGAGCCCGCTCAGCGGCTGCCAGTGCGCCCGCTTGTTCCATGCCGCGACCGTTGCGGCCTGGATGGCGTCGATACGTCGCGTCACGTGACGCGACAACCCGTTGGCCAGCGTGACGATCGCGGTCGCATCCCGTGGCAGGATGTGCCTGCCGCCGCGCGCCGCCGCCTCCTCGTCGGGCGGATCACCCATGAACGGCGACGCGCCGAACTTCGAATCGCCGTAGCACAGATGGAAAGTCAGCTCGGCGTCGTCGTGCACCCAGGACGCCAACCGGGCCGTGGCCGCGAAGATCGGCTCGAAACCGCCGTAGGGGTTGCGGAACCAGCCCTCGACGGTGGCCAGCTCGGTCGGCAGATCCCACTGAATCGACAGGTCGCCCGGCGGGATCGCCTCCTGCAGCGCCTCGACGCTTCGCCGCAGCGCCTGCTCGTAGGCGAAGGCCACCTCGACCTGAGAGTCGAACTGCGCGAACGAGTTCACCGCGTTGAATGGTGTCGGAATCGAAACCAGGAAGCGGGAGTCCTCGGCGAGCACGCCGTCGCGGCGGGCGGCGATGAACCGGACGTAGGACTCGGCGGCGACGCTGTGGTAGTCGAGCGCACCGAATGACACCGGGGTGCCGGTGCGCACGCGGGCCTTGTTGTCGACCACGTCCAGCGTCGGGTTGTTCAGGAAGTGATCGGCCTGCGTGAGAACCCAGTTCGCGCGATCACCGGGTTCGCCGTCCGGCACCCGGCTGACGCCCGGTTGGATCCTGCTGCCGACGAGCCGGAAGGCGTCGTCGACGGTGGCAACGTTGATGCTTCCGGTGAGATAGAAACCTGCCATGGCGGATCCTTCGCTTCAGAGGAGGACACCGAGCCGCGGCGGTTTGGTGCCGCGAAGGGTGTGGTTACCGATGTGGACGTATTTCCAGCGGGCGGGATCGTGCAGCGAGTGCACGCGCACGTTGCGCCAGTGCCGGTCCAGCGCGTGCCCGCGGTCGGTCGCCGATGCGCCGGCCAATTCGAAGATGCCGCTGGCGATCTCGACGGCGAACTCCTGTGCCAGGGCCTTCGCCGCGGCTACCCGCAACGACGCCGCGGCCGCGGCGTCACGGGTCACCTCCGGTGTGCACAACGCGTCGTCGACCAGATCCGCGGCTTGGGCCAGCAGCGCCTCGAGTGCGTACAACCGGGCGGTGAGCTCGCCGAACCGGCGCACGACGTGTGGTTCGTCAGCGGCGTTGTTGACCCCCGCCTCGAACCAAGGCCGCGACTTCGTGGTGACGAACCGTGCGCCGTCCTCCAGTGCGGCGCGGGCGATCCCGATATCCACCGCGGCGTGCAGGGCCTGATCGAACGCGCCGAGCACCGAAGGCGGAGCGGTGACCGGATCCGGGTCGGGTCCCTCGTCGATGACGAACTCGTTCTCGACGCCGACGTTGTCGAAGACGACTTCACCGCTGGCGGTGCCCCGCTGCCCGAACGAGGACCACCGGTCGAGATTAAGCGTCACACCGGGATCGGTGGGGCGGACGAACACCGTTGCGCCGTGGGACGGTTCGGTGTCGGGGATGCGGGCCGCGACGGCGATCCAGGTCGCGCCGAGTGTCCCCGTCGCATAGTACTTGGTGCCGTTGAGTCGCCATGTTCCGTCCCCCTGCGGCGTCACCGTGGTGAGCCGGTCGGCGCTGGTCCGGGTGCCGCGTTCGACGGTCGCGTTGCCGAGCTGGGCACCGGCGAGCACGTCGCGGTAGATGCGGGGTGCGGGGTCCTTGTGCTCGAGGCCGCTGATCGCCTGGCTCAACACGAAGTGTGACAGCAGCAGCTGGCCGACGGCCGAATCCGCCTGGGACAGAATGCGTAACACCTCGACGGCGATGGCGCGCGGCAGATCGGGACCGCCGTGCGCCGCGGGGACGATCATGCCCAGCAGCCCCGACTCACCGATCCGCCGGAGTTCGGATTCGGGCCAGGCGCTGCTGAGTTCCCGTTCGACCGCGCCGACAGCGATCTCCGCCGCGATCGAATGGGCGATGCGCAGCGCCTTATCGGCCGATGTGAGGACGGGCGTGGTGCTTTCGGTTGTTGTCATGGTCCGCCAATCTAGGGTTAGGGATTCTGCGATGGAATCGGAGCCAAGCGACGCTGAAGTGACGGTTAGCAACGCTATAAACGGCTTCGGTGCGCAGCTGTGTGCCGGCCGTGCGGACGAGGGACACGAACGTCGCCAGCGGCGTGCTCCCCCCGGGCGCCTGGGTGGTCGCGATCGAGATGCGCCGCACCGCAGCGCTTCCCGACACCCGCCGGATGGCGACGTCCGGATGGACGCCGCCGTATGCGGCCAGCGACGGCACCAGCGACACGCCGAGGTCGGCGGCCACCAGCTCTTGCACCGTGGAGTAGTCTCCGGCGCGATATGTCACCGATGGAACGAATCCGGCCTGCCGACACGCCCTTTCGAATACACGGACGTCGGGGCACACCCCCGTCCCGGTGCTGACGATCCACCGCTCGTCGGCCAGCGCCGCGAACGGTACCGCCGACGCGGCCGCCAGCCGATGGGTCGCCGGCAGCACGACGTGGAACTCATCGTCGTACACCGCGTCGGTGTGCACGCGCGGAAATTCCGGGTCGTCGCCGGGGACTTCGGTCATCACCACCGCGTCGACGTCACCCGTCACCAGCATCGCGACGCCCTTCGCCCGGTCCGCCGGCACCAACTCGATCTCGATGTCGGGGCACAGAGTCCGGAATCGCGCGATGGCCCTCGGCAGGATGGTCGCGGCGGCGGTGGCGAAGGACGCGACGCGCACCACGCCAGGACGTGCGCTGATCATGCGCGCCAGATCCCGTTCGGCGGCGGTGACCGCGCCGAGGACGGTATCCGCGTGTTCGAGCAGTCGCGTGCCCGCGGCTGTCGGCCGGACGCCGCTCGGGCTGCGCATGAGAAGTATGGTCCCGATGTCGCGCTCGAGTGCGGTGATCTGTTGCAACACTGCCGATGTCGTGTAGTTCAGCGCCGTCGCAGCGGCCGACAGCGAACCGCAGCGCGCGGCCTCGCGCAACACCACCAACCGCCGCACATCGAACACGCCCGAAACGTAACGACATGCGGGTGAGTTTTCGACGGTTACGATCAGCCCGATGTAATCGCCTCAGTGCGCGCTGGCGACGCCCTTCGGCACGATCCCGTGGTGAAGTTCAGCGACGTCGGGATGCGCCCTGGTGCGTGACTTCCACGCGTTCTCGCCATAGGTGTTGAAGATCGGGTTGTCAGGGTCGGCCTCCACACCGCGGGATAGCGCCGCTAACTCTGGCGGCAACTCGATGATCGGGATCAACGCGTCGAGCGCCGGGTTGAGGAAGAACGGAATCGACACGCGGTCGGTGCCCGGCGGCGGCGCGAGCACACGGTGACGGGTCGCGCGCAGATAGCCACCGGTCGCGACCTCGAGTAATTCGCCGATGTTGACGACCAACGCACCCGGCAACGGAGGCACGTCGATCCACTCCCCTTTGACACCCTCGACCTGCAGACCCTCCGAACCAGG
Organism: Mycobacterium sp. E136; assembly: GCF_001666865.1. Classification (NCBI taxonomy): domain Bacteria; kingdom Bacillati; phylum Actinomycetota; class Actinomycetes; order Mycobacteriales; family Mycobacteriaceae; genus Mycobacterium; species Mycobacterium sp. E136. Next base: position 34,587 of record NZ_LZJE01000350.1, on the reverse strand, counting down.
CTCCACCAGAAGCAACGTCAGCACCCCCGAATCCTTGTGCGCGCCGACGCCTTGCGAGGTGTCGGCGGTGCCCGGATAGCGAACGACCTTGAGCAGGGTGGCGGGACGGTCGGCGAATGCCGCGTCGAAGGTGTCCTCGGCCGCGCCCAGCGACACTGCCCAGTGCCGCAGCAGTCGGAGCCCGACGACCGACAGTGCGGCGGTCCAGCTTTCGAAGGCGGCTCGGAATCCCGCGGGCGCGACAGGCCACAGGTTGGGGCCCTGCAGCCGCCAGTATCCCTCGGCACCGCCGATGATTGGGCGCTCCGGTCCGATGTCGATCTGTTCGCGCCAGTCGACACGGCCGTTGGTGAACTCGCCCCCGATGCGCGAATAGCCCCGGAACTGGGGGCTTTTCAGTTGGCTGATCTGGTTCTTGGTGTCGGTGGGCAGCGCGAAGAACTCGCGCGCGAGTCCCAGCACCTGCTCCATCTGCGCCCGCGGCACACCGTGACCCACCAGGTAGAAGAATCCGGCGTCGTGTGCGGCCTCGCGGAGGGTGTGCCGGAATTTGTCGGGTTCGGTATCCGCCCGGGCGAGATCGAGAACCGGAAGCATACGGTCATTGTGGGCTGCCTCCAGCGCATCGGCCATCGGGCTCAACCGCGCCTGCAGGGGCGTGAAGAGGCCGTGAAAACGGCGCGTGCTCGTCACGGTCCCGCGCTCGTGGTGAGACCCAGCTGCTGCGCTGCCGGAAAATCGTCGTCGACGAGGACGACCTCGCGGCCATGACGGTCGAGCAATGAGGCGGCTATGGACGCCCGGTATCCGCTCGCGCAATGCACCCACACTGGCGCACCGGGCAACTCGCTGATCCGGTCGGCGAGGTGGTGCAGTGGCACGTTGATCCACCGGCGACGTGGCTTTCGGCGAACTCGTCGGTCCGGCGGACGTCGAGCACCGTCACCCGCGCGTCGCCGACCGCCTCAGCGAGCGCGGCGAAGTCGGCGACCCGGTAACTGCGGACTTCGTCACCGGCAAACGTCGTGACGTCACCTACTGAGGCCCCGGCGATCTCGTCCACGCCGATCCGAACCAGTTCGCGACGCGCTTCTGCGATCTGCCCCTCGTCCTTACCGAGCAGCGTCAACGGCGCCGCCCGATCGTACAGCCACCCCAGGTAGGTCACGAAGGAGCCCGACAGCTCGAACCCCAGTGTTCCCGCGAGGTGTCCGGCGGCGAATGCGAGCCGGTGGCGCAGGTCGACCAGCCACTCGCCGGCCTCGATCCGGCGTCGCAGCTCGACGCCGTCCACCGGCCTCGGCATTGAGAGATCTACCGGCGCAGGGCCGTTGGCGTTGATGACGCCCATGTGCGCGTAGTAGACGGGATACTCGTTCAAGCCAGCGAGCAACTCGTCGACGAACGCCCGCTCACTCTTGGTCAATGCGGGATTGCTGTCGCGTTGCTCTCCTATCGTCGACGCATCGTCGGTGACCGGGGTGGCCGAGCAGAAGCTGCCGAACCCGTGTGTGGGATACACCGGGGTGTCGGCGGGAATCTCGTCGGCGAGCCTGCGGACGGACCGGTACTGCGCCCTTGCCAACGCCGTGGTCCGGTCGGCGCCCAGCAGGTCCGTTCGGCCGGTGGCGCCAAACAGCATGGAGCCTCCGGTGAAGACTCCGGCGGTGCGACCCGACGAGTCATACAGCTCATAGCTCACATGGTGTTGTGTGTGCCCAGGGGTGTGAATAGTGCGCAGCGAGAACGTATTCGCTTCGACCAGGTCACCGTCGCCCACCCGACACGCCCGGTACCCGAGGTCATCGCCCGCGGGGACCACGTACTCGGCACCGACCGCTCGAGCCAGTTCCAGGCCGCCGGTGACGTAATCGTTGTGGATGTGCGTCTCCAGGACATGGCTGATGCCGGCGCGGCGTTCATCGACGACGGCGAGCACCCGGTCGATGTCGCGCTGCGGGTCGATGACGACAGCGGCGCCGCCGTGGATGACGACGTAGCTGCGGTCGCCAAGACCGGACGTCTCGATCACCGTCACCTGCATTGCAGTTCAGCCCTCGACCGTCGCCAGGACCGTCGGCCACGAGTTGTTGGCGTATCCCTTCGGATTCCAGAGCACTGCCGCGGATTCGGGTTGCAGCGCGCCGGTGCTGTCCCAAGCGCGCGCAGTGATGTGCAGCGGTCCCGGTGACACGTCGACCGTGAGCGACCACAACCGCCATGCCCACGGGCTCAGCTGCTTGGACAGGTCGGCCTGGCGCCATGTGGCGCCGTGATCGAGCGATACGTCGACCCTGGCGATGGCGCGGTCGTCGCCCGCGTAGGCGTATCCGCGGATGGTGACCGGTCCGGTCGAGACGATCTGACCGTCGACAGGAGTCAGGATCTCGCTGTTCAACGCCACGGACGACAGCGGGATGCCAGTACCGGGGTCGGTGGTGTCGGGATCGGCATCGGCAGGCAGGAGGTGGTAGACGCTCGCCTGAAAGTAGTTGTCGGACGGCGTTTTCCGGACGTTGATCGTGTCCACCCATTTGACGCTGCGCGCCCCGATGTAGCCCGGTACGACGGCCCGCACCGGAGCCCCGTGCAACGACGTGAGCGGCTGGCCGTTCATCCGCCACGCGAGGATGACCTCCGGCGACAACGCCTTCGCCAACGGGATCGAGCTGCCGTAGCGCTTGGGCGGCGACAACTCGACGGCGAGGTCGGGAGCCAGGAATTCCACGTGTCCTTCGTCAGTGGCGACACCGGCCGCCTCGAGCACGTCGGCCAGCCGTGCCCCCTGCCATTCGGCGGTCGACGTGGCGCACCCGTCCCACGGGTCTTCGCCGGGTATCTCACGGATTTCGGTGAAGCCGATGCGGCGATTGCCGGCACACTGCAGCGTCGCCACCACAGTGTGGACGCCGAACCGGTGGGTGAGCTCGTCGAAGGTCATCGACAGGTCTCGACCCACCAGTCCGCCGACGCTCAGGATCCAGTCATCGGGAGCGATCGTCGGTACCTCGCCGTGGTTGCGCGTGTAGAAGGTGTCGAGCGGGGTGATGTCGCCGACGGCCAGCGCCGATCGGGTCGGTTCGGCGTTGAAGGGCGACGCAGTATGCACCACCATGTCGTCGCGCTTGCCCCACACGCGCTCAATGTATCCGGGTTGGGGGCAAACCGACGGGTTCCGTTCGTCCTGATCCAAACCCGTGCTCGCCGCGGCATGACGACGTCGCACTCGCGCGTCACAACAATTACGACTTTGTGTCTGCCCGAGTGGAATCCTTCACGCCCGCGTGGTCGGCGCGCACCATGGCCGGTATGACCTATCGCCTCGAAGCGGACACCTCACGACGGGTGATCGACGTGGCCACCGGCATTCTCGTCGGACTGCGCGGCTACACCCAGCGCGAGGCGTTCGACGAGCTCGTCCGCGTGGTGAACGAGACGGGGGTCGGCATCGGCAGCATCGCCACCGGCCTCGTCGCAGTGGCCACCGGTCAGTCCTCGGCCGCCCATGCCGAGGCGTTCACCGCGTGGGGCACGCTGTTCGGACGCCGCGAGTTCACCCGCGCCTGAACCGGCTACTCAACAGCGTGGAGTCACCGCGTTATTGTGACCGGCTTCTGGCAAATTCGCGGCGTGGGCGAAAATCTCGTCCGCGCAGTTCAGGACTCGCCGATCTTCTCCAGCATCAGGTCCGCGACGGCGGCGGCATCCCGCGCTCCGGTTGCCTTGGGCCCGGCGACGTCGGCGATCTCGACGTCGACGACGGAGTCCCCGGCCACACCGAGCGCCCGCTGGACCGTCGATCCGGCGTCCTGCATCACCACCGCCGAGACGATCTCGTCGCCGACGTCGACCTCGGTGATCCGGCTGGACCCCTGCCCGCCCCGGTCGGATCGGTTCAACACCAGCGTCTGGCCGTTGCACCGGTGCCATTTGTCGGCAGAGGCGGCGAAGAACTCCCGCGCGGCGTCGGCGTCGACGAACTCGACCACGCCGAAGAACCCGGTGGCGGTGGGACCGTTGGCGTCACCGCCGGCCCACGACTGGCTGGCCACCGACCGCACGGGGCTGGCCTGGTACACCACCTTCTCCAGCCGGTATCCGGTGCTCACACAGTCCAGCGGCGTGGCCTCGGCCTCGCCGACACCCTGCAGCAGCATCTCGGCGCCGCCCTGGACGACCTGGCCCATGAAGCCGTCGCCGCCGAGCATGATGCTCAGCTCCTCGGCGGTCGGAAGCGCCCGGTCCAACGCCGGGTCCGGCGAGAGCTTCACGGCCGGCGCCACCTGCGGGGACGGCGCCTCGCCGGCGGGCGCCGAACAGCCGGCGACGATCGCACACGCGCCCAACGCCGCCGCCGTCATCGCCGCCGTGCGCACGGCGACCTACTTCTTGGCCTTGTCGGCGGACGAGTCGGTGGACAGGGCGGCGACGAACGCCTCCTGCGGCACCTCGACCCGACCGATGGTCTTCATCCGCTTCTTGCCTTCCTTCTGCTTCTCGAGCAGCTTGCGTTTGCGGGTGATGTCCCCGCCATAGCACTTCGATAGCACGTCTTTGCGGATCGCGCGGATGTTTTCGCGAGCGATGATCTTCGAACCGATGGCCGCCTGCACGGGAACCTCGAACTGCTGACGCGGAATCAGCTCCTTGAGCTTGGTGGTCATCTTGTTGCCGTAGGCGTACGCCGACTCCTTGTGCACGATCGCGCTGAACGCGTCGACCGGCTCGCCCTGCAACAGGATGTCGACCTTGACCAGGTCGGCCTCCTGCTCGCCGGCCTCCTCGTAGTCCAGGCTGGCGTATCCGCGGGTGCGCGACTTCAGCGCGTCGAAGAAGTCGAAGATGATCTCGCCCAGCGGCATCGTGTAGCGCAGTTCCACCCGCTCCGGTGAGAGGTAGTCCATGCCGCCGAGTTCGCCGCGCCGCGACTGGCACAGCTCCATGATGGTGCCGATGAACTCGCTGGGCGCGATGATCGTCGTCTTCACCACCGGCTCGTAGACCGTGCGGATCTTGCCGTCCGGCCAGTCCGACGGGTTGGTCACCGTGATCTCCGAGCCATCTTCCTGCACAACGCGATAGACGACGTTGGGCGAGGTGGAGATCAGGTCGAGATTGAACTCGCGCTCGAGACGCTCGCGGGTGATCTCCATGTGCAGCAGGCCCAGAAAGCCGCTGCGGAAACCGAATCCGAGCGCCACTGAGGTCTCCGGCTCGTACGCCAGCGCCGCATCGTTGAGTTGCAGTTTGTCGAGCGCGTCGCGCAGGTCCGGATAGTCCGATCCATCAACGGGATACAGCCCTGAGTAGACCATCGGTCGCGGTTCGCGGTATCCGGTGAGCGGTTCGGTCGCGCCGTTGCGCGCCGTCGTCACGGTGTCACCGACCTTGGACTGGCGCACGTCCTTCACGCCGGTGATGAGGTAGCCCACCTCGCCCACCCCGAGACCGGCGGACGCCTTGGGTTCGGGCGAGACGATGCCGACCTCGAGCAGTTCGTGGGTGGCGCCGGTGGACATCATCTTGATGCGCTCGCGCGGGATGATCTTGCCGTCGACGACGCGGACATAGGTGACCACGCCGCGGTAGGTGTCGTAGACGGAGTCGAAGATCATCGCCCGTGCCGGCGCGTCGGCGTCGCCGACGGGTGGCGGCACCTCGCGCACGACGTGGTCGAGCAGGTCGGCCACGCCCGCACCGGTCTTCCCGGACACCCGCAGCACGTCTTCGGGTTCACAGCCGATGATGTGGGCGAGTTCGGCGGCGTAACGGTCCGGGTCGGCCGCGGGCAGGTCGATCTTGTTGAGCACCGGGATGATGTGCAGGTCGCGATCGAGCGCCAGATACAGGTTCGCCAGCGTTTGCGCCTCGATCCCCTGGGCGGCGTCGACGAGCAGCACCGCGCCTTCGCACGCCTCCAGCGCGCGCGACACCTCGTAGGTGAAGTCGACGTGGCCGGGGGTGTCGATCAGGTGCAGCACGTATTGCTGGTCGTGCAATTTCCATGGCAGGCGCACGTTCTGCGCCTTGATCGTGATGCCACGCTCGCGCTCGATGTCCATGCGGTCGAGGTACTGCGCGCGCATGTCGCGGTCGGCGACGACGCCGGTGAGTTGCAGCATCCGGTCGGCCAACGTCGACTTGCCGTGATCGATATGGGCGATGATGCAGAAGTTCCGGATCTGCGCCGGCGCCGTGAAGGTCTGATCGGCGAAACTGCTGATGGGAATCTCCTGGTGAACGCGGACTTCGGGTGCCACCAGCGTATCCAGGCCATGGCCTGAGCACACAATCGCGCGGTGCGGGCCTCGCTTATGCTCGGAAATATGCCTGCGCCCTGGAGACCGCTGCAGACCTTCCAGAGGTTCGCGGAGAACTTGGTGTTCAACGAGGCGCCGAAGCTCATCCGCCAGATCGGTCAGTCCGAGACCGTGCAGCGCGGTATCCAGCAGGGCATCCGGATCGGCCTGGACACGATCGCCGGCACCCCGAAGGAGGCACCGGCGGCGATCACCGCGGGCAGGCCGGTGAGCCGTCACTTCGTGCCGACCGCCCATCGGGCCCGCAAGATCGTCTACGCCCCCGACCTCGACGGCCGCGCCGACCCGGGCGAGATCGTGTGGACGTGGGTGGTCTACGAGGACGACCCGACGCAGGGTAAGGACCGGCCGGTCCTGGTGGTCGGCCGCGACCGCTCGACGCTGCTCGGGCTGATGCTCTCGAGTCAGGACCATCACCGCGACGATCCGAACTGGGTGTCGATCGGCAGCGGCACGTGGGACTACGAGGGCCGCGCCAGTTGGGTGCGGTTGGACCGGGTGCTCGACGTCCCCGAAGACGGGATCCGTCGCGAGGGCGCGATCCTCGCCCGCGAGAAGTTCGAGGCCGTGGCCACGCGCCTGCGCGCCGAGTACTCCTGGAGCTGACGCCGCGCGACGCCCGTCAGCGCGGTTCGCGCCACATCGGCCACATGCGCGGACCGCCGTCGGGCAGCGTGATCTCGCCGGTGACGTCGAACCCGAAGCGCTGGTAGTAGCCGATGTTGTCCGGGTTGCTGGATTCGAGGTACGCGGGTGCGCGCTCGGCGTCGCAGCGGTCCAGCCGCGAGCTCATCAGCGCCTGCCCGTATCCAGTGCCGCGCACGGTCGGGTCGCTGCCGATGACCCCCAGATACCAGTGCGGCTCCTCGGGGTGGTGCTCCTTCATCAGGTCCGCGACCTGCCGGCCGCGGCGCACGTTCGACCCCAGCGCCAGCATGAACGCCGGCATCATCCGCAGTTCCTGCAGACCGGTCTGCCGCCACTCGCCCGGCGGATCCCACAGCGCGGCCGCGCCGATCGGCCCGCTGCCGGCCACCTCGACGCCCTCGGTGCGCAGGAAGTGGTGGCGGATCATGGTCGCGAACATCCTCCCGAGACCCCGCTCCCGCGCGGAGTCGTCGGGCAGCATCCACGTCATCACCGGGTCGTCGTAGAACGCGCGCGCCAGCACCCGGGACATCTCGCGCACCCGCCGCCGCGACGCCGGCGCAACCTCGACGTCAGCCACGGGTGATGTATGCCTGCAGCTGCTCCTGCTGTGCCTCGAGCTCTTCCATCCGCGTCTTGACGACGTCGCCGATGCTCACGATGCCCACGAGCCTGCCGTTGTCCATCACCGGGACGTGCCGGACCCGGTTCGTCGTCATGAGCGCGCTCAGGCTGTCCACGGAGTCGTCGGGCGCACACGTCGCCACCAGCGTGGTCATGATCTCCGAGACAGGCTGGGTGAGCAGCTCCGCGCCTCGGCGGTGCATCGCCCGTACGACGTCGCGCTCGGAGACGATCCCCATCAGACCGTCCGGCGACACCACGACCATGGCGCCGATGTTGTGCACAGCCAGCTCGGTGAGTAGTCCCGACACCGAGGTCTCGGGGGTAATCGTGGCCACCGCGGCGCCTTTGTTCCGCAACACGTCCGCGATCCGCATCTTCGCCTCCGCTCGTGATGTTCCTCACAGGCTAGGTCGGACGGAGGCGGCGCGGAAGGGTTTGCGAGGTTGCAACCGGGTCACACTCCGCGAGGCCACCGGTGACCCGGAAGCGGAATACCGCCGGTGTGCGACGGGTTGGGAGAAGCCATGGACAACGCGCACTCAGTGCCCACCGTCGAGCTGGGCGACAAGTTAACTGCCAGCGCCATCGGATTCGGGGCCATGGCCCTGACCCCGGTATACGGCGACGTCGACGACGACGAGTCGCTTGCCACGCTGCACCGCTGCCTCGACCTCGGGGTGACGTTCATCGACACCGCCAACATCTACGGCAACGGCAACAACGAGCGGCTCATCGCGCGCTTGCTGGCCGACCGGCGCGACGAGGTCACGCTCGCGACGAAGTTCGGCATCACCGGCAACCCGGCCGACCGCGCCGCGGGCCGCCCGAACATGCGTGGCGACGCCGCCTACGTCCGGCAGTGCATCGACGAGAGCCTGCAACGCCTGCAGACCGACGTGGTCGACCTGTACTACATGCACCGCCGCGACACCTCCGTGCCCATCGAGGAGACCGTCGGCGCGATGGCCGAACTCGTCACCGCGGGCAAGGTTCGTCACCTCGGGCTCTCCGAGGTCACCGCCGACGAGCTGCGCGCCGCGGTCGCCGTGCACCCGATCGCCGCCGTGCAGAGCGAGTGGTCGATCTGGAGCCGCGACGTCGAGCGCAACGTCGTGCCCGCGGCCGCCGCACTCGGCGTCGGATTCGTGCCGTACTCGCCGCTGGGCCGCGGCTTCCTCGCCGGCGCGGTCCGGTCGCCGGCGGATCTGTCGACGTCCAACGACTTCCGGCGCAACATGCCACGCTTCCGCGACGACGCGCTCGACGCCAACCTCGCGGTCGTCGACGTCGTCGCCGCGATCGCCGAGCAGCAGCGGGCGACGCCCGCCCAGGTGGCGCTGGCGTGGCTGCGTCACCGTGCCGACGAACTCGGTGTGGCGTCCGTGCCGATTCCCGGCACCCGGCGGGCGTCGCGGGTCGAGGAGAACCTCGGGTCACTGGCGGTGGAGTTGACCCCCGAGCAGCGCGAAGCCCTCGCCACCGCCGGAGCGGCCGTCAGCGGCGACCGGTTCGAGTACATGAGCTGGGTGTCGGCGGGGCGCGAATAGCACCCTTCTCGCGTGGCCCTCAGGTATACGTGGGCCATGATCGAAGTCACGCTGCTTGGCACCGGAAGTCCCATCCCCGACGCCCGCCGGGCGGGGCCGTCGACGCTCGTTCGCGCGGGCGGTCAGACGTTCCTGATCGACTGCGGCCGCGGGGTCCAGCAACGCCTGACGGCCGCGGGCGCCGCCGCGAACGGGCTGTCGGCGCTGCTGTTGACGCACCTGCACAGCGACCACATCGCCGATCTCGGCGACGTCATCATCACCCGCTGGGTTTCGACGTTCACCGAGCAGACCCCGCTGCAGATCATCGGCCCCCCGGGCACCGCCGAGGTGGTCGAGCACACCCTCAAGGCGTTCGGCTTCGACATCGGATACCGCATCGCGCACCACGCCGACCTGACGGCGCCGCCTCCGGTCGAGGTGCACGAGTACACCGAGGGCGAGGTGTGGAACCGCGATGGCGTGACGATCCGGGTCGCGCCGACCGATCACCGGCCCGTCGAACCGACGATCGGTTTCCGTGTCGAGCACGCCGACGCGTCGGTGGTGCTCGCCGGTGACACCGTTCCCTGCGACAGCCTCGATGCGCTGTCGGCGGGTGCGGGAGCGTTGGTGCACACCGTGATTCGCAAGGACCTGGTGGACAAGATGCCGATGCAGCGCATCCGCGACATCTGCGACTACCACTCCTCGGTCGAGCAGGCGGCGGCCACCGCGGCCCGCGCCGGCGTGGGAATCCTGATCCTCACCCACTATGTGCCGGCGATCGAACCGGGGCAGGAGGACGACTGGCGCGCCCTGGCCGCAACGGTCTTCGACCGGCAGATCGAACTCGGCGACGATCTGCTGCGCGTCGAGGTGCATCCCGGCGTGTGCGCCAAACCGGCGGGCTGATCGCTCTCAGGCGGTGACGCCGCACAGTCGGTCGGCGGCGTCGGCGAGCGTCTCCAGATCGCCGTCGCCGAACGGTCGGCCCCGCGTGATGACGACGATGTGCTCGACACCCAACTGCCCCAGTGCCCAACACCTTTCGGCGAGGTGTTCGGCGGACTCACCCGCATCGAGTCCCGTGGTCACGGTGCGCTCGATCTGTTCGGGGGGACGGCCGACGTCGGCGCAGTGTCGGTTCAGCACGTCGAGCTGGTGGGAGATCGCGGTCCCACCGTCGGGGATGTCGAACAGGTTGCAGGCGTCGGCGTACTCGGCCACCAGGCGCAACGTTCTGCGTTCCCCCGTCCCGCCGACGAGCACCCGCGGCGGTGTGGTCGGCAGCGGGCTCGCGACGGGCCGCTCCACGCGCACATACCTACCGACGAAGGGTGTTTCGTCGCCGCGCCACATCTGGCGCGCCAGTTGCAGCAGGTCGGTCATGCGGTCGAAACGTTCGGCCGTGTCGGGCAGGAACAGCCCCAACGCCCGCGCCTCGTCGGCGTTGTAGCCGGCGCCGAGGCCGAGCCAGGCGCGCCCGCCCGAGAGGGCGTCGACGGTCGTGACGGCTTTGACCAGCAGCGCCGGCGCGCGAAACGTCGCCGCACTCACCATGGTGCCCAACCGGATTCGCGATGTCACCGCCGCCAGGTAACCGAGCGTCGTGTACGCCTCGAGCATCGGTTCCTCGATGCTGCTGAAGGGGTCGGCCTGCAGCAGGTGGTCGGCCACCCACAGGGTGTCGACGGCGGTGTCGTCGAGGAAGCGCGCGAGCCGGTCGAGCCGCGCCCCGTGCGGTTCGTCCCACGAGTAATTCGTCACGCTGACACTGATTTTCATCGCGCAGACTCCTTTCGGGGTCGTCGCAGCGGCAGCATCGCGCCCGCCGCGATCAGCCAGATCAGCCCACTGATCCGCGCGATGGGCAGCAGCGGGGACAGGGCCGGCCAGATCAACACCAGCGTGGTGATCTCCGCTATGGCCGCCAGCACCAGACCCGCCCATGCGAGCGGGCGCGGCAGCAGGCCGATGATGAGGCTGGGCACCGCGATGCCGGCGATCAGCAGTCCGAGCGCCACGATGTGCGCGGGCCCACCCGTGAGGAACGTCAGGTAGTACAGCGCTCGGACCAGCGTCGCGTCGGAGGTCACCTCCGGCTGCGACAGCGTCCACGCCAGCAGACCGGACAACCCCAATGCCCCGGAGGCGAGAACACCGCCCGCCAGGGCGATCGTCGCGCCGGGCGCCGTCACACCGAGTTGGCGAAGGCGGGCGCTGGCGGTGGCCGCGTAGATGCCCAGCGGCACCGCGGACGCGAACACACCGATGGCGCAGGCCCGCACCGCCGCGTGGTGGTCGACGACGTAGTCCTGAATGGCCGCCCCGGCGCCGTAGGGCAGTGGCATCACACCGCCGAGTGCGACACCGACCGCGAGACCTGCGACGAGGAGCACCAGCGAAACGCCCGCCACCACCGCGAGCGGCGGACCGCCCTGGCGCGGACGCACCGGCCGGATAACTCGATCGGTCAATGAATCGTTCATAGCTTGAACGATATGACCGCTGGAGCATCGATGCAAGGCTCGAACGGTTTTAATTCACAACCGTTCACAACTGATATGATTTTCCGCGTGCCACGCGAACACGAGGGTGACGGTGCCGCATTCCTGCTGGCCCAGATCGGCCACCACGCCGCGACCCTGTTCGCCGAGAAGATGCGCGCGCTCGACCTGACGCCCCCACATGCGGGGATTCTTCGCGCGATTGCCGCCACCCCGGGGCAGAGCCAGCAGGCGCTCAGTGCGCAGCTCGGACTGCTACCGAGCCGAGTCGTAGCGTTCATCGACGACCTGGAAGGCCGCGGCTACGTCGAACGCCGGCGGAACCCCGACGACCGGCGCCTGTACTCGCTGTATCTGACCTCGGCCGGCACGAAGCTGATGGGCAGGATCGGCGAGCTGGCCCGCGACCACGAACGTCAGCTCACCGCGGGACTGACCGTCCGGCAGCGAGACACCCTGCGCCGCTTGCTGAGCATCGTCGCCGACGAGCAGAAGCTGACACCGCACGTGCATCCGGGCTTCCGCACCATCGGTCGCGCCCGGAGTTAAGCCAAGCGGGTGATCTCGACAACGACGTCCAGGTCCGTCGACCCCTCACCGGAGTAGATCCCTTTCAGCGGGCTGACGTCGGAGTAGTCCCGGCCGACGCCCACGCTGATGTACTGCTCGTTGATCGGGGTGTCGTTGGTGGGGTCGTAGTTCCACCAGCCGCCGGTCCACGCCTGCACCCACGCGTGGCTCTGCCCGTCGATGGTGTCGCCGATGGCGGCCTTGCGCTTGGGGTGCAGGTAACCCGACACGTAGCGGGCGGGAATGCCCATGGAGCGCAACAGGATCAGCGTCAGGTGGGCGAAGTCCTGGCAGACGCCCTTACCCTCGCGCAGAGCGTCGACCCCCGACGAGTGCACCCCGGTGGTACCGGAGACGTACTTCAACTCGCTGCGCACCCAGTGCGCGGCGGCGGTGACGGCGTCGCACGGCGCGTGATTCTTGGTGATGCGCTGGCCGACGCGGGCGATGCGCTTGCTCGCCGGGGTGTAGTGGGTGGGCGCGAGGACCTCGTCGAAGCGGTCGACGACGGCCTCGGACTGCAGATCCTCCCACGTCACATCGTCATCGGGCATCTGGTCGAGGTCGGTCTCCACCACCGACGACGACGTCACCTCGAGCTCCGTGTGTGGTGCGTGCAGATCGAAGGCCGTCACCGCGGTGCCCCAGTAGTCGACGTACCGGTAGTTGCGCGTAGCGGGCACGGTCTCCACGCGGTTGAGGATGACGTTCTGGCGCGAGTCCGAGCGCGGCGTCAAGCGCGCCTCGTTGAACGACGCCGTCACCGGCGACTTGTACGCGTAGCCGGTCGAATGCACCACCCGCATCCGCCACATCAGAGTTCCCCCTCTTCGATGACCAGCGCGCCGTTCTGGCCGGCGTCATGCCACGCCACCCAGGGCGCGGAGTGAAAGTACTGCAGCGCCAACGCTTCCCCGACGTCGAAGCAGGTCTTCTGCAGGTGGGCGAGCCGTTGCTCCAACGATTCGAGCAGCACACCGGGACGCAGGAACTCCAGCTCGCTGCGCGCCCTGCCGAGAAGGCGCTGGGCCTCGGCGGTGGCGCCGAGTCGGCTGTGCGGCCGGTTCATCAGCTCGTCGAGGCTGTGTTCGGCCAGCCGCAGCGAGTAGAAGATCGAGCGCGGGAAAAGCCGGTCCAGCATCATGAATTCGACGACCCGCCCGGCGTCGAGCACGCCGCGGTAGGTCCGTAGATAGGTGTCGTGCGCACCGGCCGACCGCAGCAGCGTCACCCATGCCGGGGACGACGCGCTGTCGCCCACCCGCGACAGCAGAAGCCGCACTGTCATATCCACGCGTTCGATCGCCCGACCCAGCACCATGAAGCGGTAGCCGTCGTCGCGGGACAGCGTCGAATCGGCCAGACCGGCGAACATCGCCGCGCGGCCCTCCACGAACGACAGGAACTCGTGCGGCCCAAGCCGTTTGGCGGCGCGTTCCCGCTCGGCTAGCGCGTTGTAGGTAGTGTTGAGGCACTCCCAGATCTCGGTGGAGGTGACTTCGCGTGCGCCGCGGGCATTTTCGCGGGCCGCCGAAATGGCGTCGACGATCGAGCCCTGGGTGCCCCGGCTGAACGCGACGATGTCGGTCAGCGACCACACGTCCAGCGGCGCGTCTGGCGCCTCCATGCCCAGCACCCGCAGCAGTGTCCGCGACGCCTGGTCAGGGTCGACGCTGGAGTCCTCGAGCAGTTGGTGCACGGTGACGTCGAGGATGCGCGCGGTGTCGTCGGCGCGTTCGACGTAGCGTCCGATCCAGTACAAGGATTCGGCGTTGCGGGCCAACATCAGCGCACCACCCCTTACTGCTGCTGTTGCTGCTGGTCTTGGGTCTGGCCGTCGCCGCTCTCGGCCTTCGGGCCCCGCGCCGCCTTGGGCAGCTTGCGCACGATCTCGGCGGCCCCGAGCTCGCGGTCGGCGACCGAGGTGCGCGACGCGAGCACCCAGGTGTCCTTCGACCCACCGCCCTGGCTGGAGTTGACCACCAGCGAGCCCTCGGGCAGGGCGACGCGGGTCAGCCCGCCGGGAAGTACCCACACGTCGTCGCCGTCGTTGACGGCGAACGGGCGGAGGTCGACGTGCCGCGGGACCAGCTGGTCCCCGATCTGGGTGGGCACCGTCGACAGCTGCATGACGGGCTGGGCGATCCAGCCCCGCGGGTCGTTGCGGATCTTCTTGGTGATGGCGGCGAGCTCTTTCTCCGACGCGTCCGGTCCGAACACGATGCCGTATCCGCCCGACCCCTCGACCGGTTTGATGACGAGCTCGTCGATGCGGTCGAGCACCTCCTCGCGTTCCTCGTCGAGCCAGCAGCGGAAGGTGTCGACGTTGGCCAGCAGCGGTTTCTCGCCGAGGTAGTACTCGATGATCGTGGGCACGTAGGTGTAGACGAGTTTGTCGTCGCCGACGCCGTTGCCCACCGCGCTGGAGATGACGACGTTGCCCGCCCGCGCGGCGTTGAGCAGGCCCGCGACTCCGAGCACGGAGTCCGGCCGGAACTGCATCGGATCGAGGAACGCGTCGTCGATGCGGCGGTAGATGACGTCGACCTGCCGCTCCCCCTCGGTGGTGCGCATGTAGACGGCGTTGTCGCGGCAGAACAGGTCGCGACCCTCCACCAGCTCGACGCCCATCTGGCGGGCCAGCAGCGAGTGCTCGAAGTACGCCGAGTTGTAGACGCCGGGTGTGAGGACGACGACCGTCGGGTCGGCGACGTTGTTGGCGGCCGCGTTGCGCAGCGCCCGCAGCAGGTGCGAGGAGTAGTCGCCGACCGCGCGCACCCGGTGGGTGGCGAACAGGTTCGGGAACACCCGCGCCATCGTGCGGCGGTTCTCCATGACGTAGGAGACGCCCGAGGGCGAGCGCAGGTTGTCCTCGAGCACGCGGAAGTCGCCCTTGGCGTCGCGGATCAGGTCGATGCCAGCGACGTGGATGCGCACCCCGTTGGGCGGGACGATGCCCGCGGCCTCGCGGTGGAAGTGTTCGCAGGAGGTGATCAGCCGGCGCGGAATGACGCCGTCGCGCAGGATCTCCTGCTCGCCGTAGATGTCGTCGAGGTACAGCTCGAGCGCCTTGACCCGCTGGATGATGCCGCGTTCCAGGCGCGTCCACTCCGCGGCGGAGATGACGCGCGGCACCAGGTCGAGCGGAAAGGGCCGCTCCTGGCCGGACAGCGAGAACGTGATGCCCTGATCGATGAAGGCGCGGCCGAGAGCCTCGGCACGGGCCTCGAGTTCGGAGGCGTCCGACGGGGCGAGTTCGGTGTAGATGCCCTTGTAGGGTCCGCGCACATTGCCTTGAGCGTCGAACATCTCGTCGAAGGCTTTGGCGTAGCTGCCGAGGTCGCTGTAGCCGGAGAAGACGCCGTCGTAGCGCTTGGCCTGCTTACGGGGGCTTCGCGGCGGTCGCGCGGTTTCGGTCGGCAGGGTTCGCAGGCTCACAGCTGCCATGCTGCAACACTTCGGATGTTTCGGCAGGCCAGAGGACTCACTTTGGGCATTTACCCACTCCGCTGGTAACCTGAACCCTCGCTGCCCGGGTGCCGGGCGCCTACAAACTTTGCGAAACCCCTACAGGATTTACGAAGGACTACACGCGTGGCCAACATCAAGTCGCAGGAGAAGCGCATCCGGACCAACGAGCGCCGCAGGTTGCGCAACAAGTCGGTCAAGTCGTCGCTTCACACGGCGGTGCGCGGTTTCCGCGCGGCCGTCGAGGCCGGTGACAAGGACAAGGCCCAGGAGCTCCTTGCCTCGACCAGCCGTCAGCTGGACAAGGCCGCCAGCAAGGGCGTGATCCACAAGAACCAGGCCGCCAACCGCAAGTCGGCGCTGGCTTCCGCGTTCAACAAGCTCTGAGCTCCTGAGGGCCGGGCTCTGAGCTTCTGAGGGCTCTGATCCTTCAAGGGCTAAGTCTGCTCAATCCTCGATGAGTTCGGCGACGCGCCGCACCGTCGCCTCCAGCGCATAGTCCGCATCCGCCGCTGCACCCTTGACGTCCGCGTTGAGCGCGGCCACCAACCGCATGGCCTCCGCGACCGAGGTGTTCGACCACCGCCGCGCCTGCTTCTGCGCCTTCTGCACCCGCCAAGGCGGCATGCCCAGCTCTGACGCGAGCCGGTAAGGGTCGCCCGACAACGGCCGCACCCGCGCGATGGTGTGCACGGCCTCGGCCAACGCGTCGGCCAGCACGACGTGTGGTTCGCCGCGCATCATCGCCCAGCGCAGCGCCTCGGCCGCTCCGGCCACATCGCCGACCACCGCCTTGTCGGCGACGTCGAACCCCTTCACCTCGGCCTTGCCCGAGTGGTAGCGGCGCACCGCGGCGGCGTCGACGGCCCCGCCGGTGTCGGTGACCAGTTGCGAACACGCCGCCGCCAGCTCCCGGATGTCGGAGCCGATCGCGTCGAGCACCGCGGTGACCGTGTCCTCGCCGACCTTCACCTTCAGGGTCCGGAATTCGCGGCGGACGAAGTCTGCACGCTCGGCGGCCTTGGTGATGCGCGCGCAGGGATGCACCTGCGCGCCGAGCTTCTTGAGCTGATCCGCCAGCGCCTTGGCGCGTCCGCCGCCGGAGTGCACGACGACGAGCATGGTGCCCGGCGGCAGGTCCGCCGCGGCCTCGGCGATGAGCGAGACCGCGTCCTTGCCCGCCTCGGCCGCCGACTCCAGGACCACAACGCGTTCCTCGGCGAACAGCGACGGGCTCAGCAGTTCGGCCAGTTCACTGGTGCTGACCTCGCCGGCGCGCAGCCGATCGACCGGGATGTCATGGGTGCCGGCCTGTTTGCGGACCTCCCGCAGTACGTCCGCGACCGCGCGTTCGACCAGCAACTCCTCGTCCCCGAGGACCAGATGCAACTGCGACGCTTCGCTCACCCCACGATCGTGTCACGGCCAACCGACAGGCCCGACACCGTCCACGCCAGCACGCACACCACGGCGGCGCCCGCCGCGAGCCGCACCCACCGGAAGCGCCACATGAGCACGGCGGTCGTGCCCACCGCCGCGGTCAGCATCACCCCCGGCAGACCGGACGGAACCGACACCGCCGAACCCGGGACGTCGGCGGCCCAGCGCGCCACATGCAGCAGCCACCACAGTTCCGGTCCGGTGAACCGGATCAGCAGGTCGGCACCGGCGGGCCACACCCGGCCGAGGGCGGCCGCGGCCGTGCCGATCACGGTGATCGGCGGGATCACCGGGGCCGCCGCGACATTGGCCGCGACCGATACGACGCTGAACGTGCCCGCCATCCCGGCGACGAGCGGTGCGGTGACCAATTGCGCGGCGGTGGCCACGCTGATCGCGTCGGCGGCCGGCTTGGGCCAGCCCCGTGCGACGAGTCGCTGCGACCACACCGGCGCGACCACGACGAGCGCCGCGGTCGCCGACACCGACAGCGCGAATCCGACGTCGACGGCCAACTCCGGTGATCCGATCATCAACATCAGCACGCTGGCCGACAGGGCGGGGATCGCCTGCCTGCGCCGGTGCGACAACACCGCCAGCAACGTGATCGCGCCCATCACCGCCGCGCGCAGCACGCTCGCCGACGGCTGCACGACCACCACGAACGCGAGCAGTGCGACGGCCGCCAGGCCGACCGCCGCCCGCGGCCCAATCAGGCTCGCCGTCAGCAAGACTGCGCCGCAGACGATCGTCACGTTGGCGCCGGAGACCGCCGTCAAATGCGTCAGGCCCGCCGCGCGGAAGTCGGCTGCCGTCTCACGCGGCACGCCCGAGGTGTCGCCGAGCACGAGCGCGGGCAGCATCGCGGCCTGATCGGCGGGCAGCGACCGTCGCGCTGCCTCGGCGAAGCCGACGCGGACACCGTGCGCGACGCGCTGGACGGCGGAGGCCTCGCCGTAGGTGGGGTCGCCGACGGCCGACAGCACCGCCACGCTGAGGTCGCGTCGCGTGGGTCGCCCGACCCGCGCCCGGAACGCCACCGGGGTGCCTGCCGTGAGATCTGCCATGCGGGTGGTCGACGCGAACACCACGACCCGGCCGGACATTTCGCGTCCGTCGAAGGCCACGAGGGAACCGCGGAACATCGTCCGGTTACCGCCGAGCGCGCGTGGGCTCTCCGTCGGCGTGACCACGACAGCGGCGATCGTGCCGTAACGCTCGGTGACCGCATGGTGGCCGACCTCATCGACCCGCAGACCGATCGCGATACCGAACGCCGCGGCCACCAGCCCCACCGCCAGCACGCTCGCGCCGAGGCCCTTCCTGTCGCTCGCCGACCCGCGCGCACTACCCCACCACCCCACCGCGGCGGTGGCGGCCACCGACCCAACCGCAGCGGCCGCCGCCCCACCGGCGGGCCAGAGGATCCCCGCGGCGGTGACCGCCCAGCAGGTCAGCGCCGCGGGCACCAGCCGCAGATCGAGCGGGGCCGCGTCGGCGTCCGCCACCGCGCTCACACATGCACGAGGTTGCGCAGCTTCTCCAGCCGCGCAGGTCCGATGCCGTCCACGTCGCCGAGCTGGTCAACGCTGGTGAACCGGCCGTTCGCGTCGCGCCAGGCCACGATCGCGGCGGCGGTCACCGGGCCGATCCCGGGCAGGGTGTCGAGTTGTTCGACGGTCGCGGTGTTCAGGTCCACCGTGCCGCCCGCCGGTGCGCCGCCGCCGTCCCCGGATGCGGGAGCGTTCGCCGGAGCGGGCGCCGCGACGCCCGTACTGACGGAGCTGCCCATCGCCGGCGGTTCCCCCGGCGACGGCGCGATACCCACCACGATCTGCTCACCGTCGGTGATGCGTCTCGCCATGTTGAGCCCCACCAGGTCAGCGCCGTCCAGCGGCCCGCCCGCAGCGGTGAGTGCGTCGGCGATCCGCGCACCCGTGGCCAAGGTGACCAGACCCGGCTTGTGCACCAGGCCCACGACGCTGACGACGACTGGCCCGTCCGGTGCGGGCGACGCCGCATCCGGTGTCGGGCTCGCCGACGAAACCATCTGCACCGGCGGCAGTTTGGCCGCAGCCACGGCCGGACTGTCGTCACGCAGCAGCACGAACACGGTGACCAGCACAGCGAGAAGCCCGACACCGCCGAGCGCGATGACACCGGCGCGACCCGGATCCGCGCGCACCGCCGCGATCCAACCGGCCGCGCCGCCGCCCGTGGATTCGGGCAGCCAGCGGGTCAGCGCCGTGTCCGGCCGGCGATCCTCATCGTCCGGTTCGGGCTCCACTTCGGCTCCCAGCCTGCGCTGCAGGCGTTCGGCGGGCAGTTCGGTTCGCATGGATGTGAAGTTAGGCGCGGACGCCGACCGCGCGGCCCGCCATCCGCCGTGTACGACGCGCCCTGTGGATGAAATGAGCGTTGGGGATAAGAGGGCTGTCTACAGTGTTGGCTGTGGATCGTCGAGTGCCGATGGTCGCCGCCATCGCGTTCGCGGTGCTCTACGCCGTTGCGCTGCTGATCGTTCCGGCCCTGCCCGGGATCGACCGCCCGGGCCTCGACATCGTCACCCACCTCAACGAACACTCCGGCGCGATGCGGACCCAGGCGCTGCTGTTGGCGTTCGGTTCGCTGGCCTTGGTGGTGGTGCTCGGCCATGCCCGCGACCGGCTCGCCGGACCGTACGCGTTCGTGTTCACCATCGGATCGGCCGTCGTCCTCGTCCAGATCAGCATCGCGACCTGGTTCACCGCAGGACTGTCCCTACATCCGGGTGATCTCGGCTCGGGGACCGCGCGGGCGATCACCGACGTCGTCACGATGTGGGGACCGATCCTGACCGTCGCCGACATCATGGTCGCTGCTCCGATCCTGTTGGCCGCCAACGAAGGACGCTTCCCCCGCTGGGTCGGCATCGTCGCGGCGGTGTTCGCCGTCGAGCAGCTCATCGAGACCATCACGATCATCGGACCGCCGGGAAGCTTCATCTCCCCGGGCGGGCCGATGAACCTGTACCTCGGCGGGCCGCTGTTCATCCTGTTCTTCTTGGCGCTCGGGGTGGCGCTGTCCCTGCCCGAAACAACGCCACTGCCCGCCGGCGGCGAGCCCGCGTCAGCGGCCGCCGAGCGTGTCACCGAGGACGCCGACACGACCGACGGGGCCGAGCCCAAACCCGAATAACGCAGCAGAAGCGCACCGACGCACTAGCATTCCCCCGGTGGCGACGTTGCAGCGGTTCATCGACCGTAGGGTTTTGATCACCGGAGCAGGATCGGGCATCGGACAGGCGACGGCCCTGCGCATCCTCGAGGAAGGCGGCACCGTCGTCGCCGCCGACGTCAGCGAGACCGGACTGGCCGACACCGAGTCCAAGGCCCACGGGATCAAGGGTCGGCTCACCACCATCGTGATGGACGTCGGCAGCGAGGAATCGGTGATCACCGGGGTCTCACTCGCCGTTGGCGCGCTCGATGGCCTCGACGCGCTCGTCAACGCCGCGGGAATCCTTCGGTCCTGCCACTTCACCGACACCACACTCGCCGACTTCGAGCAGGTCCTGCGCATCAACCTCATCGGGACGTTCCTGGTCACCCGCGAGGCCCTGCCCGCGCTGCGCAATGGCACGGCGCCGGCGGTCGTCAACTTCAGCTCGACATCGGCCAATTTCGCCCACCCCTACATGTCGGCGTACGCCGCGTCCAAGGGCGGCATCCAGGCCATGACGCACACGCTGGCCCTGGAGTTCAGTAAGGAAGGCATCCGGTTCAACTGCGTGCAACCGGGATCGATCTCGTCTGGAATGACCGACGGCACAGGGCAATCCGGGCAGAGCGTCGGACCGGGCCTACCGGACGACGCCGACTACACGCTGTTCGGCAAGATCACGCCGCTCCTGGCGGTCGACGGGGGCGGAATGTTCGCCAGACCCGATGCCGTGGCGGCGGTGGTCGCCATGCTCGCAGCGCCGGAAGCCTATTTCGTCACCGGCACCGAGGTCCGCGTCGACGGCGGAACTCATATGTAATCAGCTGACATCGAGGAGTTTTCGTGACGACACCTGATCGGCCGCTTCGCGTCATCCAGTGGACCACCGGCAACATCGGCCGCCGTTCGCTGCACGCGATCATCGGCCGCGAGGACATGGAACTCGTCGGCGTCTACGCCCACGGTGCGGACAAGGTCGGCGTCGACGCGGCAGAGCTGGCCGGCTGGCCGCAGCCGACCGGGGTGATGGCCACCAACGACATCGATGCGCTGCTGGCGCAGCGGCCCGACGCCTGCTGCTACAACCCGCTGTGGCCCGACATCGACGAGCTGGCAAAGCTTCTCGAGGCAGGCGTCAACGTCTGCTCGAGCGCGGCGTGGATCACCGGCGGCAAGCAGTCGCCCGAGGACCTCGACCGCATCAGGAAGGCCTGCGAGAAGGGCAATTCGACGATCTTCGGCAGCGGCGCGCACCCCGGCATGAGCAACATGGTGGGCATGGTGCTGTCGGGAGCGTGCGAGCGCGTCGACGAGATCCGTATCACCGAGTCGGTGGACTGTTCGACGTACGAATCCGCGGGCACCCAGACCGCGATGGGCTTCTCGCAGGACCCGAACACCCCCGGACTGGCCGAAAGTGTCCGACGCGAAAGCGAGGTGTTCGCCGAGTCGGCGGCGATGATGGCCGACGCGATCGGCGCCAAGCTCGACCGGATCACCTTCGACGTGGAATTCACCGCGGCCACCGGCGATTCCGACCTCGGGTTCATGCAGATCCCCGCGGGCACCGTTGCCGGCGTCTACGGATACCACCGCGGCTGGGTGGGCGAGAAGAACGTCGTCAGCGTCGGATTCAACTGGATCATGGGCGAACACGTCACTCCGCCCAAGCCGCTCGAACACGGCCACGTCATCCAGGTGTTCGGACTTCCCAACATGCGCACAGTGCTGCACTGCCTGCCGCCAAGGGACTGGACCGAACCCGGCTTCATGGGCCTGGGCATGATCTACACCGCGCTGCCGGTGACCAACGCGGTGCCGGCGGTGGTCGCCGCGCCGCCGGGCATCGTCACGCTGAAGGATCTGCCGCCGGTCACCGGACGCGCCGCGACCTGATCTTCAGCTGAGCCGTTGCGCGAGGGCGTCTTTCCCGGGTCCGTCGAGATCGCCGAGCGCGGCGGGCCGGCCCGTCATCGCCATCATCAGCGCCTCCCCCGGCCCGGTCACCTCCGGACCCTGCCCGTGGCTCCAGTCGACGTCGGTCGCGCGCAGACGTAATCCGCGGATGCGACGGCCCGCGCCCAGCCGCGGATTGCCGGGGATCAGCGGCAGGATGCGCGCCAGGCGATCGGCGGGGATGGTGCGGGGACGGCCGAGCGCGCGGCGGATGTCCTGGTGATGGACTGTGCCGTCGACGAATCCGATCGTGCCGCCGAGTCGAGCCGTCAGGCCGCTCGGATACAGGTGGCGGTTCAGATAGGCCAGCAGTTCGTCAGGTGTCAGGCTCGCGAATTCGTCGACACCGACCTGATTGGCGTTCACCACCATGCCCTTGGCGAACCGCTTGAGCAGGCCGGCGGTGCCGAGCTCCTCATAGCTGACCACGTGTGCCACAACATCTTTGACCGTCCACCTGGTGCACAGGCTGGGGTGGTGCCACTCGTCGGGAGTCAGCTCGGCCAGAAGAGAGGCCAGGTCGGCGCGTTCGTCGCGGGTCAGGTCCTTGAGGTCGGCGTCCGTCACTGCGGTTCCCGTTCCAGCAGCTCACCGTACCGGCGCAGGTACAGCGGCCAGCCCGCGTCGCCGCCGACGCCCGAAGCGACCGAATCCCAACCGTCGCCGTGCCGTTCGATGTGGCGATGCTCGATGCTGACGCGCGTGCGATCGTCCGACTCGGCGGTGAACGCCACCTCCACCTCGCTGCACCGCGCGGGATCGGATTCCAGCTGCCACGTCGTGCCGATGTTCCACGAGAACACCAGGCGATGCGGAGGGTCGACGACCAACACCCGTGCCCATTCGCACACGCTGCCGTCGACACCGCGGTCGTAGATGCGGCCACCCACGTGAGGCTCCAGCACCGTCTCCTCGATCGGCACGCTGAGCAGGTTGTGTTCGCGGGGTTTGAAGTCGCCGAATCTCTCGGTGAACACCCGAAATGCTCTCTCGAGCGGCGCGTTCACCGTGATGTCGTGACGGACGACCGCGGACTGGGCAGAGGTCATCGGGGTTCTCCTTCGCTCTCTACTATCTCTTTGAATCCGGCCAGCGCCTGCATCCAAAAGCGGTCGAGTTCGGACCGCATGGCAGCCAAGCCCGCCGGGTCCAGCTGATAGACGCGGCGGGTTCCGTCGGCGCGGTCGCACACCAACCCGGCGAGCTTGAGCACCTTCAGATGTTGAGAAACCGCCGGCCTGCTGACCGGAAGATCGCGAGCCAGCTCCCCCACCGCCATCGGCCGGTGCGCGAGCCGTTCCACGATCGACCGCCGGGTGCGGTCGGCCATGGCCACCCACGCATCGCCCTCTTGGTAAGCCAGCACGAACGGTAAGTTACCACTTACCAATATTCGCGACAAGACCCGCGAAGGAAGCGTGCGCTCGCCGAACTACCCGGCTACGAAGCAAGCTGGACGACGACGCCGATCGCTCCGGCACCGACATGGATCGACAGCACCGGCCCCATGTCGGTGACGGTGAGCGCCTCGAGCTGAGGCAGGCGGTCGGTCAACGCGGCGCCCACCTCGTCGGCGCCGTCGTGGTTGTCGACATGATGCACCGCGATCGACGCCTGACGTTCGCCGACGAGATCGGCGATGCGGTCGACCATCGCCGCGTGCGCCTTGGTGATCGTCCGGATCCGCTGGTCGAGTACGAGGCGACCGTCGACGTCGAGGCGCAGCAGCGGTTTGAGCGAGAGGGCGGTACCCAGCCAGGACGCCGCGGTGCCGATGCGCCCGCTGCGGCGCAGGTTGTCGAGCCGGTGCACGACGATGAACGCGTGGGTGCGCTGCGCGGCCGAACGCGCAACGGCCTCAACCGAATCCAGGTCGGAACCGGACGCCGCGGCCCTGGCCGCCGCCACCGCGGTGAACCCCACCCCCATCGCCGCCGACCGCGAATTGACCACGCGCACCGAGGGTCCGAACTCGCGCGCGGCCTGAACCGCCGAACTGTAACTGCTCGACAACCCCGACGAGAGATGCACCGCGACCACGCCGTCGCCGCCGCTGTCGCGCAGCGCCTGCCGGTACGTCTCGGCGAGGTCGGCGGGCGCGGCTCCCGCGGTGCTCGCGCGTGGCACCTCGTGGATGTCGTAGGGCACGTCGTCGATACCGTCGCGCAGATCGATGACGTCGACCAGCACGTGCAACGGCACCTGCCGGATGTTCCACTGCTTCAACTCGTCCGGCGCCAACCGCGACGACGAGTCCGTGACCACCACTACCGACATGGCACGCCGGCTTCGGCGAGCGCCTTGAGCATCGAGTCCGCGACCGCCTGGTGGGCCTCGAAGTTCCAGTGGATTCCGTCAGGGTTGCCCTGACCGCTCATGATGTACTCGCCGACCGCGGCCTTGAGGTCGACCAGCGGAACGTCGTGCTGCTCGGCCCATTTCGTGATCGCCTTGACCGTGCCGTCGCGGCCGTGGTGCGCCTTGCCGTAGGTGTCGGCGATGTGCACCGAGGGCAGGCATGCCACGACGGGGATTCCCGGACGGTTGAAATCGATCGCGCCGCGGGTCATCTCGAGGTACTCCGCCGACAGGTGCGGCGGCAACGCCGCCCGCGCGACCGGCGACAACCGCGGCTGTATCCAGCCGTACCCGTCGCGCACCCAGCGCCGCAGCAACGGCGGGCGCACGTAGCGGATCAGCTCGCGCAATGCGGTCGGCAGCGGCGAGGGCAGCGAATCCATTCCGCCCGTGGCAAAGACGACCGCGCCGGCGCGCGGCAAGGCCGCCCACGCCCGCGGATCCTGGATGGCCGCCCACCAGACGTCGCGACACGTCCAGCCGATCCGGCCGATCAGCTCGACATCCCAACCCAGTTGTGCGGCAACGATGTTCGGCCAGATGCGCGGGTCATCGGACGGCAGGCCGCCGGTCGGCCCGTAGTAGGACAGCGAGTCGCAGAAGACCAGCAGGGTCTGACGGTCAGAGGACATCGTTGGCAACCTGTGCCGCGGCGTTCCACACGTCGAGCCGCCACCGGATATCGGCGGGCGCGGCGTCGACGGCGCTGTGGCCGGACAGCTGGACCCAGCTGGCGTTGCCCATCCCGCCGAGGATCGGCCAGTTGTCCACGGGTAGGTCGAGCAGCGAGGCGGTCAACGCCGCGATCAGACCGCCGTGGGCGACGAGAACGACGGGCCGGTCCGGTCCGTCGCCGGCCTGATCCACACCCCACTCGGCGTGTGCGCCGATGAGCTCGTCGACCAGCGGCCTGCTGCGGGCGGCGACGTCGACGCGGCTCTCGCCGCCCGGCGGTGCCCACCGGGAATCGTCGCGCCACGCCAGTCGGGCCCCGGGCGCTGCCGCGTCGACCTCGATGTGCGTCATTCCCTGCCACTGGCCGAGGTGGGTCTCGCGCAGGCGGACGTCGGCGATCACCGGCATGCCGGCGCGTTCGCCCAGCGTGACGGCGGTGTCGAGGGCGCGACGCAGATCCGACGAAACGATCACCAGGGGTTGACGCTTGGCCAGCACCTCCGCGGCGGCGACGGCCTGATGGCGGCCCAGGTCGGTCAGGTCGGTGTCCAGCTGTCCCTGCATCCGGCTGCCGGCGTTGTACTCGGTCTGGCCGTGCCGCAGCATGACCAGGCGCCGGACCCGTCTCACGGCGCGCCGTCCTCGTCTGCCGCCGGTTGCGCGGCCGGCTGGTCGAGGTCGACCGGAATGGTCGGGCAGTCCTTCCACAACCGGTCCAGCGCATAGAAGTTGCGCTCGTCCTGATGCTGGATGTGCACCACGATGTCGACGAAGTCGAGCAGCGTCCAGCGGCCCTCACGGGCGCCCTCGCGGCGGGCGGGCTTGTAGCCGGCCAGGCGCATCTTCTCCTCGACCTCGTCGACGATCGCGTTGACCTGACGTTCGTTGGAGGCCGAGGCGATCACGAAGCAGTCGGTGATGACGAGTTGGCTCGACACGTCGATCACGACGACGTCGTCGGCCACTTTCGACGCGGCCGCCTGCGCGGCCACGGTCGCCATGCGAACGGCTTCGTCGGAGGCGCTCATTGATGCTTCCCTTGGGTTGTTATCGGTTGTCTCGCATAGAGTTTGCGCTTGGCCACGTACTGCACGACGCCGTCGGGGACCAGGTACCAGATCGGTCGGCCCTGTTCGGCGCGCTTGCGGCAGTCGGTCGACGAGATCGCGAGCGCGGGCACCTCGACCAGCTTGAGGGCATCGTCGGGCAGCTCTTTGATCGCCGCCGCGATGTGCTTGCCGTCCAACTCGTACCCCGGCCTGCTCACCCCGACGAAGTTGGCGATCGCGAACATGTCCTCCCAGTTCTGCCACGTCAGGATCGACGCCAGCGCGTCGGCCCCGGTGATGAAGAACAGGTCGGCGTCGGGGTTGAGCGCGTGCAGATCGCGCAGCGTGTCCTTGGTGTAGGTCGGCCCGCCCCGGTCGATGTCGACCCGGCTGACGCTGAACCGCGGGTTGGAGGCGGTCGCGATCACCGTCATCAGGTACCTGTCCTCGGCGGCGGTGACGTCGCGATCCTTCTGCCACGGCTGTCCGGTCGGGACGAACACGACCTCGTCGAGCCCGAACCGGTCGGCCACCTCGCTGGCGGCCACCAGGTGGCCGTTGTGGATGGGATCGAACGTCCCACCCATCACGCCGAGCCTGCGTCGCGGAGCCACGAATAGCCAGCTTACGGGAGCGCTCGCCCCGGTTAGACCGGGAGCAACTGGTCGATCACCGACGCCAGCTGCTTGGCCGACCGGCATTCGTGCATGGTGATGACGTCTTGATAGCGCGGCACCGCCGAGTCGCCGCTGCCCCACAGGTGGCGCGGTTCGGGATTGAGCCAGTGTGCGTGCCTGCTCGAGTTCACCATGTGCGCGAGCAGCTCGATCTCCGGATTGCGGTAGTTGTTGCGGCCGTCGCCCAAAATCAGCAGCGCACTGCGCGGTGAGAGCGCGTTGGGCCAGCGGTCCATGAACGACACGAACGCGTGGCCGTAGTCGGAGTGCCCGTCGCGCGTGTACACCCCGGCCTCGCGCGTGATGCGCTGCACCGCGACCGCCAGATCGGCATCGGGGCCGAACAGCTCGGTCACCTCGTCGGTGGTGTCGATGAAGGCGAACACCCGTACCCGCGAGAACTGCTGGCGCAACGCGTGCACGAGCAGCAACGTGAAGTGGCTGAAGCCCGCGACCGACCCTGACACGTCGCACAGCACCACCAACTCGGGCCGCGCGGGATGCGGTTTCTTGAGCACCACGTCGATCGGCACGCCGCCGGTCGACATGGACTTGCGCAGCGTCTTGCGCAGGTCGATCTCGCCGGCCCGCGATCGCCGTCGCCGTGCGGCCAGCCGGGTCGCCAGCGTGCGGGCCAGCGGCGCCACCACCCGTCGCATCTGGCGCAGCTGCTCACCCGACGCGCGCAGGAACTCGACGTTCTCGGCGAGCTGCGGCACGCCGTACATCTGCACGTGGTCGCGACCGAGCTGCTCGGCGGTGCGGCGCTTGGTCTCGGACTCGACCATCTTGCGCAGCTGGTTGATACGTTGTGCGGCAAGCGCTTTGGCGATCTGCTCCTGGGTCGGCGACGGCTCGTCACCGTAGGGCGCCAGCAGACCGGCCAGCAGGCGGCCCTCGAGGTCGTCGAGGTTCATCGCCTTGAGCGCCTGATACGACGAATACGACGGCCCGCGACTGGAGTTGTAGCGGCCGTACGCCTCGACGATCTGGGCGATCATCGTCGCCATCCGCTCGTCGAGGTTGGCCAGATCCTCGTTCTGGGCCAGCATATCCAGCAGCGCCGCGCGCATCGCCTCGACGTCCTCGGGAGGCAGACCGAGCTCGTCGGCGTCGCTGTCATCGTCGTCCTCGACCAGAACCGTCCTAGCACCCAGCGCGGCCGGGAACCACAGGTCGAACATCGCGTCATAGGTGTCGCGGTGGTCGGGGCGGCGCAGCACCGCACACGCGATGCCCTCGCGCAGCGCGTCGCGGTCGGCCAACCCCAGCACCGACAGCACCCGTCCGGCGTCGACGGTCTCCGACGGACCTACCGAAATGCCCTGCGCCCGCAGCGCTTCGACGAACCCGACCAGGTGGCCGGGCAGGCCGTGCGGCGCCAGCGGCTGCGGCGGTCGGGTCCGGCGGACGGCCATGTCAGTTGAGCCTCAGCTCGCCGGACGCCTTGATCTGGTCCGACTGGTGTTTGAGCACCACACCGAGCGTGGCCGCGATGGTCGCGTCGTCGATGGTGTCGAGCCCCAGGGCCAGGATCGTGCGGCCCCAGTCGATGGTCTCGGCGACCGACGGCAGCTTCTTGAGCTGCATCCCGCGCAGCACGCCGATGATCTTGACCAACTCGTCGGCGACCCGCTCGGGCAGCTCGGGAACCCGCGACAGCAGGATGCGGCGCTCCAGATCGGGGTCGGGAAAATCGATGTGCAGGAACAGACACCGGCGCTTGAGCGCCTCGGACAGCTCACGGGTGGCGTTGGAGGTGAGGACGACGAACGGCGGCCGCTCGGCGACGATGGTGCCGAGCTCCGGCACCGTCACCGCGAAGTCGGAGAGCACCTCGAGCAGCAGGCCTTCGATCTCGATGTCGGCCTTGTCGGTCTCGTCGATCAGCAGCACGGTCGGTTCGGTGCGCCGGATCGCGGTCAGCAGCGGCCGCGAGAGCAGGAACTCCTCGGAGAAGACGTCGTCGCGGGTGCTGTCCCAATCGCCGCCGGCAGAGCCGGCAATCGAGCCTGCGTGCCCGGCCTGGATGCGCAGGATCTGCTTGGCGTGGTTCCACTCGTAGAGGGCGCGGGCCTCGTCGACGCCCTCGTAGCACTGCAACCGCACCAGACCCGAGCCCGTCGACTGCGCGACGGCGCGGGCCAGTTCGGTCTTGCCGACCCCGGCGGGGCCCTCCACCAGCAGCGGCTTGCCCAGCCTGTCGGCGAGGAAAACCGCTGTGGCGGTTGCGGTGTCGGGCAGGTAGCCGGTTTCAGCGAGCCGCCTGCCGACATCCTCGATGTCGGCGAACAGCGGCGCTGGGCGCGCGGGGACACTCACGGAATAGCTCCTATTTCAGGCCGGGCGGGTGTGGCCGTCTCCCCACACAATCCACTTGGTTGACGTCAGTTCGGGCAGACCCATGGGTCCGCGGGCGTGCAGCTTCTGGGTGGAGATGCCGATCTCGGCGCCGAACCCGAACTGCTCGCCATCGGTGAAGGCCGTCGACGCATTCACCATCACCGCGGCGGCATCGACCCGTTCGGTGAACCGTTGCGCGGCAGCCAGATCGGTGGTGACGATGGCCTCGGTGTGTCCGGTGCCGTACTCGTTGACGTGGGCAATCGCCGCGTCGACGCCGTCGACCACCGCCAACGCGATGTCGAGCGACAGGAATTCGGCGCGCAGCTCGTCGTCGGACGGGTTGTCGTGCACCGTCACGCCGGCATCCTTGAGCGCCTGGGTCAACCGCGGCACCGCACGGTCGGCGATGGCCGCGTCGATCAACACCGATTCGGCGGCATTGCAGACGCTGGGACGGCGCGTCTTCGCGTTGAGCAGGATCTGTTCGGCGACGTCGAGGTCCGCCGACTCGTGAACGTAGACATGGCAATTCCCGACGCCCGTCTCGATCGTCGGCACCGTCGCATCACGGACGACGGCGTCGATCAGCCCCGCTCCACCGCGAGGGATCACGACGTCCACCAGCCCGCGGGCCTGGATCAGGTGGGTGACGCTGGCGCGGTCGGCGCTGGGCAGCAGCTGGACAACGTCCACCTCGAGCAACTCGGTGGCCAGCGCCGCACGTAGCGCGTTCACCAGCGCGGCGTTGGAGTTGGCCGCCGATGAGCTGCCACGCAGCAGCACGGCGTTTCCGGATTTCAGCGTCAATCCGAACGCGTCGACCGTCACGTTCGGCCGGCCCTCGTAGACGATCCCGACCACACCGAGCGGCACCCGCTGCTGGCGCAGCTGCAGACCGTTCGGCAACGTCCGGCCCTGCAACACCTCGCCGAGTGGATCGGGCAGCCGCGACACCTGTCGCAACCCGTCGGCGATGCCGTCGATCCGCTTCGGGTTCAACGCCAGCCGGTCGAGCATGGCCTCGGGCGTGCCCGCGGCGCGGGCGGCGGCGAGATCCTGCTCATTGGCCTCGAGGATCTGGCTCGTCGACATCAGCACGTGATCGGCGGCGGTGTTCAGCGCGCGGTTCTTGGTTTCCGAGCTCAGGACGGCCAGCGCGCGGGCCGCCGTGCGGGCGCGGCGGGCAGCATCGTGCACCTGCTGACGCAGGTCGGCGGCGACAGCGCCGACGGGAGCCTCGACACTCATTTACCCAGGGTATCGAACGAGGTTCCGGCGTTCGACACGTGTCAGGTAGGGGCCCTGCATTAGCGTTGGGATCCATGGCGCCGCGGGACTGCAGCCGGGTATGTGTGGTCGGCAGTGTCAATGCCGATCTGACCTTCACCGTGCGTGCGCTGCCCCGGCCGGGCCAGACCGTGCTGGCGTCCGACCTGTCGGCATCGCCGGGCGGCAAGGGCGGCAACCAGGCGGTCGCAGCGGCCAGGGCGGGCGCACGCGTGCAACTGGTCGCCGCGCTGGGAACCGACGGGTCGGCCGACATGCTGCGGAACCACCTCAGCGCCAACGGAGTCGGCCTCGACGGTGTCGTGACCGTTCCCGGCCCGAGCGGGTCGGCCGTCATCACCGTCGACGCGTCGGCCGAGAACACGATCGTGGTGGCGCCCGGCGCGAACGGCGTGTTGACCGTCGACTCCGCCGACGTCCGTGCCGTCATCGCCGAAAGCGACGTGGTGTTGCTGCAGCTGGAGATCCCGATCGCGACCGCCATCGCCGCCGCGCAGGTGGCCCGTGCCGCCGACGCCGTCGTCATCGTCAACGCCTCGCCGACCGGGGCGCCGCCGCACGACCTGCTGGCCCTGTCGCAGTCGGCCGACGTCGTCGTGGTCAACGAGACCGAGGCCGGCGAGTGGCACTGGCCCGTTCCGCACCTGGTGATCACGCGCGGCGCGCGCGGGGCGAGCTATCTGGGCGACGGCGAACGGTTCAGCGTCCCCGCCCCCGCGGTGCGGGCGGTCGACACCACCGGCGCGGGCGACGTGTTCGCCGGCGTGCTCGCCACGCACTGGCTCGACGGTCACGAACTAGCGCTGCGACGCGCCTGCGCCGCGGCGGCCCTGTCGACGCTCGTGCCCGGGGCCGGTGACTGGCGCCGTACGCCGAGGCCATCGACGATGCTGTGTCCAAAAGAGTGACAGAAAGGCAGTTATGACGAGCACCCAGCCGAGCACCACCGACACCCCGCGGCCGCCCGACGGCGACTGGCTCGGCACTCCGTTCCTGAAGTTCACCCGCGAGGGGGCCTTCGGCGTGTGCCGGCTCGACCGGCCGGAGGCGCGCAACGCGATGACGCCCGCGATGTACTTCGGCATCAAGTACGCGGTCAAGCACGTCGAGAGCGATCCGGATCTCGCGGGCCTGTTGATCACCGGCACCGGCGACGTCTTCGCGCCGGGTGGCGACATGGGTGGCGGCGGCGCCGACAACTGGATGACGTTCGGGCCCGCGCTGGGTATGGACGCGTTGCCGTTCGACACGCTGCGCCAGTCAGCGAAGCCGGTGGTGGCCGCGGTGAACGGGCTGTGTCAGGGCGGCGGGCTGCAGATCGCGCTGTGCGCCGACATCGCCGTGGTCAGCGACCGGGCCACGTTCCGGGTGCCCGAGCTGTACCGCGGGATCGCCGACACCTATTACAGCCACATGCTGGCCAGGCTGATCGGGCCGGTCCGCACCCGCGACCTGATGTTCACCGGGCGGACGCTGACCGCCGCCGAGGCGCACGACTGGGGCATGGTCGCGCGGGTCGTGCCGCACGACGAGCTGGCCGACGCGGCTCGCGAGGTGCTGGCGCAGTGCTGCCGGACCGCGCCGGCGGCGCGGACGGTCGTCAAGTCCAGCATCGACAACTACATCGGCCTCTACGACCGGATCGGCATGCAGGCCAGCCTGGGGGCGCCCGAGTCGATCGAGGGCTTCATGGCGTTCAAGGAGCGCCGCTCGCCGAACTGGGTGCACCCGGATCTGCGCATCGACGGCCGCCTCTAAGGCGATTTCGGTGCACTACCGGCCGCTCAGCGATCGGAAGTGCACCGAACCACGATGAATAGTTCAGGATTTGCTGAATACAGAATTTGATGTATTGTCTGCGCCATGCAGACGGTCACTCACAGCGATGCGCTGGCACGGTTCGGTTGCGCCCTGTCGGACCCGACCCGCGCCGAGATCCTGCTGATCCTGCGCGACGGTCCCGGCTATCCCTCGGAGCTGGCCGACAAGATCGGCGTCTCGCGCCAGATCCTGTCCAACCACCTGGCGTGTCTGCGGGGCTGCGGCCTGGTGACCGCACAACCGGAGGGTCGCCGCAGCCGGTATGAACTAGCCGATGAGCGGATCGCGCACGCGCTCGACGACCTGGTCGGTCTGGTGCTCGAGGTCGACCCGGCCTGCTGCCCCGCCGCCGCCGACGAGGCCTGCTGCTGATGACGATGCCGATCGTCGCCATCGTCCTGTTCGTCGTGTTCGCCGCGCTCGGATTCGGTTGGCGCAGTTGGCAACAGAAGCGCCGCACCGGATCGACGGGTTTCCGCGGGATCAGCGGCCGACCGCTGTCGCTCGAATGGTTCGCGGGTGTGGGTTTCGTCGTGTCGATGGGTGCGGCGGTGTTCGCGCCGATCCTGCAACTGGCGGGCGTCGTTGCGCCGCTGGCGCCGCTCGATCGCCCGTGGGTGAACGTCGCAGGCGTCGCGATCGCCGTGATCGGTATCGCCGCAACGCTGTACGCGCAGGTCGACATGGGCGAGTCCTGGCGGATCGGCGTCGACGCCAACGAGACAACCACGCTGGTGCGCCGCGGCGTGTTCGGCTGGGTACGTAATCCGATCTTCACCGCGATGATGGTCTTCGGCCTCGGAATCGCCTTGATCACACCGAATCTCGTCGCGGTGATCGGCTTCGTGCTGCTGGTGTCGACCATCGAGGCACAGGTCCGCGTCGTCGAGGAACCGTATCTGCTCATCGTGCACGGCGACGCCTACCGCGACTACCTCGCGACTGTCGGGCGGTTCGTTCCCGGCGTGGGCCGGCGCTGACGGGGGCGCACGATCGACGGCCCTCCCGCCGTTACCGTGGGGCCATGGCACGCAATCAGACGAACAGCAAGCAGGAAGCGGGCTGGCGCTGGATGCCGCTCATCATCGGCCTGATCGTCGGGTCCGCGGTGGCGGGGGTGACGAGCCAATGGTGGTGGGCGACCATCGGGGCGCTGGCCGGCGCGGCCGCCGGCGCACTGTCCGAGCGGTTGCGCAACAAACCCTGACCGGCGCAGGCCACCAAACGTTGGGGACCTCGACTTGTCAGACCTCGAATGTATGTTCGATATATGTCGGGGAGTCGGTTGCAGGAGGCGTTAGCCGGGCTGCGCGCCGCTTATGAGGAGGTGGCGGCCTGCGGCTTGGATCTGTTGACCCGACATGATCTCCTCGGCGCTCTAGACGATGTGGAAACCCTGTCGTGTCAGCTGCCGTCGGTGCGTCAACGGATGCTGGCGCGCGTGCTGACCGAGACGACGCCCAATGAGTTGGGTGCCCACACCTGGAAAGAAGTTCTGCGGGTGCGCTACCGGATCTCGACGAGCGAGGCCAACCGGCGGTTGACCGAGGCCGAGGTGCTGGCCCCGCGCCAGGCGGTGACCGGGCCGTCGCTGCCACCGGCCCTGCCCGCCACCGCAGCTGCCCAATCTCAGGGTTTGATCAACGCCGAACATGTCGAGGTCATCCGCAAATCGATCACCAAACTGCCCAGCTGGGTGGACGCGCCCACCCGCGAGCAGTTCGAACTCGACCTGGTGCGCACCGCGGTGAAAGTCGGGCCCAAAGAACTCACCGACACCGCCGACCTCACACTGTTTCTGCTCGACCAAGACGGCCCCGAGCCCACCGACATCGACCGCGCCCGCAAACGCGGCCTCAGGAAGTCCAAACAAGGCCCCGACGGGATGGTGCAACTGCGCGCCACGCTGACCCCCGAAGCGTGGGCGGTGTGGGAAGCGATCTTGGCCAAATACGCCGCCCCGGGCATGTGCAACCCCGACGACCCCCAACCGTGCACCTCGGGCACCCCGACCCAAGCCCAAATCGACAACGACCACCGCACCCTGGCCCAGCGCCAACACGACGCACTGCTCGCCGTCGGGCGCATCGCATTGATGAGCGGACAAC